>QIHU01000086.1 GCA_003231035.1 Acidobacteriota bacterium | reverse complement strand
AGGCCCTCCTCTTCAACAACGGCTTCCAAGCGGTGGTCGCCTACCGGCTGGCGCGCTGGTTCAAGCAGAATCGGATCCCATTCTTGGGTCCGGCCTTCGCCCGCCTGGGGTTGTTCTTCACCGGCGTCGAGATCAGCCACGCGGCCCAGATCGGCCCCGGACTGATGATCTCGCACGGCACCGGTATCGTCATCGGGGGTTTTGCCAAGGTTGGCTCCAACGTGACCCTCCTGCACCAGGTGACCCTCGGCTCGCCCAGTGCCGCCCGGCTGGAAGAGATGCCCACCCTCGAAGACGACGTCTTCGTCGGTGCCGGCGCCAAGCTGATCGGTGGGATCACCATCGGCCAGGGCGCCTTCATCGGAGTCAACGCCGTGGTCACCCGCGACATCGCCCCCGGCAGCAAGGTGTTGGTGAGCCAGAAGCTGCACGTCAAGCGGCCGGAAGCGGGCGGTTAGCCCAGTGTTGAGGTCATTGGGAGTTTTGCAGGGAGACTTTTCTGGGTATCGTTGAAGGAATCGCTTAAACGTCAGCCAACCCTGAGGGAGAAGAAGCATGTTGATGAGCAACACGGAAGAGATTCCGGGGCGCAGAATAATCGAGTTCTACGGAATCGCCTCCGGCAGTACGGTTCGTGCTAAACATGTGGGCAAAGATTTCATGGCTGGGCTCAAGAACCTGGTGGGTGGTGAGCTCAAGGGCTATACCGAGTTGATCCAAGAGAGTCGCCGCGAATCGATGAGCCGGATGGAAGAACAAGCGAAATCGATGGGCGCCAACGCCATCGTCAACGTTCGCTTTTCCACCAGCTCCATCGCCCAAGGCGCGGCCGAGTTGTTCGCCTACGGCACGGCCGTCAAGGTGGAGTAGCCATGGACGATGGCTCACTGCTGGAATTTCTTCCCATTCTGATTTCCGTCCTCTTCACCTTCGGATTGCTCGCCCTGGGCTTCTTCGCGGGTACCGCCGTCGAAAAGAAGCATTTCCGCGACATTCGGCGTCGCGAGGCAGAGCTAAGCCAGCTGCTCGCGGTCAATTTCCGCAAGCTGCCGACGGGGTGGCAGGCCGCTGACGCCCGACTCGTCACCGGCAGCGTGGTGGTCTCTTTGGACTACTTCAAGCGCTTTCTAGCCGGGCTTCGCGGGATTATCGGCGGCCGTGTCAAGTCGTACGAGCCCCTGCTCGACCGAGGTCGACGAGAAGCGATGTTGCGGATGAAAGAAGCGGCCCGAGCCGCCGGCTGCAACGCCGTCCTCAATGTTCGACTGCAAACCTCCACCTTGGCTTCGGGACGGCGCGATGGCAAAGGAGTCGCCGGGATCGAGATCTTGGCCTTCGGTACCGCCATCCGCACCGCAAGTTCCTAGAGGCTTATTCGGATCTCCCCCATGGAGTTCAAACCACGCCTTCCCAAGGAGGGGATCAACGTCTCGCGAACTCATCCGCTGAAGGACTTCGCGGTCTTGTTCAGCGGCGTTCTCGGTTTGGGATTTGCTCTCTTTTTCCTCTTGTCGTTCCTGTTGGGCCAGGCTCTTCAGTTCATCCCTCCGGAGAGGGAAGCCAGCCTGTTCGGTGGCTTTCGCGATCAGATTCGCAATTTGCTTGCCGAGGTCTCGGATCTCGATCGACAAGAAGAGCTGCTCACAGTCCTCTCCCAGCTGGAGGAGGGGTGGCCCGAGGCTCCCTATCCCTTTGAACTCGTGGTAATTGGAGTACCAGAGCCCAACGCCATGGCATTCCCCGGCGGCTTGATCATGGTGACCGACGGACTGTTCGATGGGGTGACTACGCAGAACGGTCTGGCCTTTGTCTTGGCTCATGAGTTGGGCCATTTCGCCCATCGCGATCACCTTCGCCACCTCAGCCGCGGCCTCGCATTGAACATCGTGCTGACCCTCTTTACCGGGTCAGGATCGTCGACTGGACCGGATCTCCTAAAACTATCGGGCGAGATTAGCAATCGAAGATTCAGTCAGAAGCAGGAATCGGCCGCCGATCTCTTCGCTCTGGAACTACTCCACAAGAGCTATGGCCACGTTGACGGCGCCACCGAGTTCTTCGCCAGTATTATCGAGAGTGGGGAAAGCGGGGGTTCGTTTCTCTCCAGCCACCCCGCCCCCCAGGCGCGGATCGACCTCCTTCTGGAGACGATCGCGGCGCGTGGCTGGGCGGTCCC
>QIHU01000812.1 GCA_003231035.1 Acidobacteriota bacterium | reverse complement strand
GGGACCGCCCAGCCACGCGCCGCGATCGTCTCCAGAAGGAGGTCGATCCGCGCCTGGGGGGCGGGGTGGCTGGAGAGAAACGAACCCCCGCCTTCCCCACTCTCGATGATGCTAGCGAAGAACTCGGTGGCGCCGTCGACGTGGCCATAGCTCTTGTAGAGGAGTTCGAGGGCGAAGAGATCGGCGGCGGTCTCTTGCTTTTGGCTAAATCTCCGGTTACTGATCTCGCTGGAAAGCCGCAGGACATCCGGCCCGACGGAAGAACCGGCCCCAGTGAACAGGGTCAAGACGGTGCCCAAGGCGAGGCCGCGACTCAGGTGGCGAAGATGATCGCGATGGGCGAAGTGGCCCAACTCATGGGCCAAGACGAAGGCCAGGCCGTTCTCGGTACTCACCTCATCGAACAGGCCATCGGTCACCATGATCAAGCCGCCGGGAAAAGCCAGGGCGTTGGCCTCTGGTACCTCGATCACCAACAACTCAAAGGGATAGGGAGCCTCGGGCCACCCCTCCTCCAGCCGAGAGAGGATCGCTTGCAGCTCGTCTTGCCGGTCGAAATCCGAGACCTCGGTGAGCAAGGTTCGCAGCTGATCGCGCATCCCAAAGAACAGACTAGCTTCCTTCTCGGGAGGGATGAATTGTAGAGCCAATCCCAAAAGGAACGACAGAAGGAAGAAGAGAGCGATCCCCAAGGCGAGAACGCCGCAGAACAGGACCGCGAAGTCCTTCAGCGGGTGGGTCCGCGAGGTGTTGATCCCCTCCTTGGGAAGTCGTGGTTTGAACTCCATCGAGGAGAGCTACCCAGGCTGGTCAGGAGTTTCCGGTGCGGATGGCGGTTCCAAAGACCAAGATTTCAATCCCGGCGACTCCCTTACCATCGCGTCGTCCCGAAGCCAAGGTGGAGGTTTGCAGGCGAACATTGAGCACGGCGTTGCATCCGGCGTCTCGAGCCGATTCCTTCATCCGCAACATCGCTTCTCGCCTTCCTCGGTCGAGTAGAGGCTCGTAGGACTTGACCCGGCCTCCGAAAATTGCGCGAAGCCCAGCTAGAAAGCGCTTGAAGTAGTCCAGCGAGACCACCACACTGCCGGTAACCAGGCGAGAATCCGCGGCCTGCCATCCCGTGGGAAGTTTGCGAAAACTGACTGCCAGCAACTGGCGCAATTCCGCTTCTCGCCGCTGAATGTCACGGAAATGCTTCTTTTCGATCGCGGTCCCCGCGAAGAAACCCAAGGCCAGAAGCCCAAAGGTAAACAGGATGGGCAAAAAGATGGGGAGAAGATCAAGCAGTGAACCATCGTCCATGGTTACTCCACCTTGACCGCGGTGCCGTAAGCGAACAATTCGGCTGCCCCTTGGGCGATGGAGCTGGTGGAAAAGCGAACGTTGACGATGGCGTTGGCGCCCATCGATCTCGCTTGTTCCTCCATCCGGCTCATCGACTCCCGGCGGCTCTCTTGGATCAACTCGGTATAGCCCTTGAGCTCACCGCCCACCAGGTTTTTGAGCCCAGCCATGAGGTCTTTGCCTACATGTTTGGCACGAACCGTACTGCCAGAGGCGATGCCGTAGAACTCGACAATTTTGCGCCCCGGAATTTCTTCCGTGTTGCTCATCAACATACTTCTTCTCCCTCAGGATTGCCGGACGTTTAGGCGATTTTTTCAACGATACCTTGAAAAATCTCCCTGGAAAACTCCTTGTGACCTCAACTTTGGATTAGCCGCCCGTTTCCGCCCGCTTGACGTGCAGCTTCTGGCTCACCAACACCTTGCTGCCGGGGGCGATATCGCGGGTGACCACGGCGTTGACTCCGATGAAGGCGCCCTGGCCGATGGTGATGCCGCCGATCAGCTTGGCGCCGGCACCGACGAAGACGTCATCTTCGAGGGTGGGCATCTCTTCAAGCCTCGCGGCGCTGGGCGAGCCGAGGGTCACTTGGTGCAGGAGGGTCACGTTAGAGCCGACCTTGGCGAAGCCGCCGATGACCATGCCGGTGCCGTGCGAGATCATCAAGCCGGGGCCGATCTCGGCCGCGTGGCTGATCTCGACGCCGGTGAAGAGCAGCCCCAGGCGGGCGAAGGCGGGACCCAAGAATGGGATCCGATTCTGCTTGAACCAGCGCGCCAGCCGGTAGGCGACCACCGCTTGGAAGCCGTTGTTGAAGAGGAGGGCCT
>QIHU01000138.1 GCA_003231035.1 Acidobacteriota bacterium | reverse complement strand
CCGCTCCCGATCGGTTCTCCGCCGGGCGTGCCATGGAGCACTTGCAGGTGCTGGCCGCCGAGCCTTGATCGATGGGCTCGCCTGGCCACGCCGCGACCGTGATGGCGATCGTCTTGCTGGCGGTCTGGCTGGGCCTGCTGGTCTTCGCCACCCAGAAGGCAGGCGAGTTGCGCATCGACTAACCTACGCCCGAAACGCCTACTTCTTGCGCGCTGAGCGCAGCAGCTTCTTCTGATACCGGCCTTGCACGATGTCCACCAAGACCAGCACGCCAATCACGAAGTAGAACGTGGTCTTGCTCATCGCCACCACCTCGTTGCCCAGCAGCTTCAAGTGACCCATGTGGCCGCCCTCTGACAAGAGCATGATGCCGACGATAAAAAGGACGAAGAGGCCGAGAACCTCGTAGGTTCGATTCTTCTCCAGAAACGAGGAGACGCGATCGGCTAACCAGATCATCAGCGCGCCGCTCACCAGGATCGCCGTCGCCATCACCCAGAAGACATCGGTCAAGGCCATCGCGCTTAGAATCGAGTCAAACGAAAAAACCAAGTTCATCGCCACGATCCAAAAAACCGTCGTCCAGACCGATCGTCGACTGGTGCCGTCGTGCTCCAGACTATCTAGGTGCATCATGTGCCAGATCTCTTTGGTCGCCGTGTAGATGATGAGGACGCCTCCGGCTAAGACGATGAGGCTGTGCAGATTGAACTCGCCTGAGAAAAACGAAAAATGGAAGCCGAACAGCGGCTCCTGGAAGTAGCCGATCACCTTGATCAAAACCAGCAGTAAGACAATGCGCAAGAAGACGGCCAGGCCGATTCCGACGCGGCGCACCATCGCCTGTTTGTCCGCCGGAGCCCGCTTGGACTCGAGCGAGATGTACAGCAGATTGTCGAACCCTAAGACAGCCTGCAGTAGGATTAGAAGACCGAGAGAGATGAGGTTGTCGAGACTGAAGAGCGAATCCATGGGCTGTCTCCTGGGGTAGAGGGTTCACGGACACCGCAACGAAGCTACAGTGGCTTCTCCACCGCTGAGGCGAGAGGCGCTCAATAGCGAAAGTAAGCTAGGCGGAGGGTATCGACCTGTGGGCGTTACCTACCCGCTACCTACCGGGTCGGTGCGGCCTTCGGTGTTCCGCGGTGATCTGGAGTGCGGAGAAGCTTGTCCAGTGTCCTGGCGGAGACGGGTCCGCGAACATACTGGATGACTCCTTGGCGGTCGAGGATAAAGTTGGTCGGAATATAGCGGAAATCGCGGTAGGGCGAGGGCCAGCCCGAAGAATCGGCCGAGACCACGGCATAGTTGATCCCCTGCTGCTCGACAAAGGGCTGAAGCGTCTCCGGCGGCTCGTCACTGATCCCCAAGATCACCAACTCTTCACCCGATCGCCGCGCCACCGCGATCAGGTCCGGGATCTCGCGACGGCAAGGGCCACACCAAGTGGCCCAGAAGTTCAACACCACCCGTCTACCGCGCATCTCGCTCAGCCTCATCTCGCGGCCGTCCAACGTGGTGAACGCAACATCGGGCGCCAACACCCCTTCCCACTCCTGCAAACTCCCCGCCGTCCCTCCACCCCCCCAACAAGCCCCAAAAAACACCAACACCGCCACCAACCCAACAGGTGCCAGCCGATTTGCGAACCACGGCGGATCAGTCGTCGATTTAGCCTTAGAATCCAAGAAGTGCTCCTTCGCCCCGTATCGTACACGGCTAAAACCGCCCGTCCCCAATCACCCAAGACCGTTCCGCTAGGAACGATTCCATCGTAGGGAAAGGATCCCAATGAAGATCACGCCCGGCTTGCCTTGTCTCGTCACCGGGGCTTCCTCCGGCATAGGAAGGGAGATCGCCCGCCAGCTGGCCCGGCGGGGTGCCCGTGTAGCCTTGGTGGCCCGTGGGCGAGAATCTTTGGGGCTTCTGGCAACCGAACTGAAAGAACTCGGCGGAGAAGGGTTGGTGGTGCCGGCGGACGTTGGAGAAGACGCTCAAGTCGCGGCGGCGGTACAACAGACCGTCGAAGCCTTCGGCGGCCTCCGCTTGGTGATCGCCAACGCTGGGCTGGGCCTGTACGCCCCGGTCGAGGAACAGCCCGCGGACCATGCCGAGACCACCATTCGCGTCAACTACCTCGGCCTCACTCGCACCGTCCGCCATGCTCTGCCGCACCT
>QIHU01000343.1 GCA_003231035.1 Acidobacteriota bacterium | reverse complement strand
GGCGGCGCGCGTGGCCCGATGCGCGACCTGGGCCGTTTCTACCGCGCCCTACTCGCCGGAGGGGAACTTGACGGCCAGCGGATCCTGACCCCGCAGACGGTGGAGGCACTGACCGCCCGCCACCGGGTCGGACTGCGCGACAAGACCTTCAGAGCGGTGATGGACTGGGGCCTCGGCTTCATTCCCGACAGCACTCACTACGGCCACCCGGTCCCCTACGCCTACGGCAGCCACTGTTCGCGCCGCACCTTCGGCCACAGCGGCTACCGCTCCTCGACCGGCTTCGCCGACCCCACCCACCGCCTGGTGGTCGCCCTCGCCTTCAACGGCCTGCCGAGCGACGCGGTGCACGACGCTCGCATGCGCTCCACGCTCGACGCCCTCTACGAAGATCTCGGCCTGGCACGGCAAGCACGATAGAATACGCGCATGCTCAACTGGAGAATCAGCCTGCAACATTGGTGGACCCTGGCGATGGTGCTCGGCGTCACCCTCGCGGCCGCCTCACCCACCCAGGCCCAGGAGGAGTCGAAGCTGCCCGATCGGACGCCGGTCGTCCTGCGCCACTTCCCACTTCTGACTCCGCGCGAGACCGCCGGCAGCGGCATAGCACCCGAAGTCCAAGTCAAAGTAGCCCTCGACGATCGCGGGCGAGTGACCGACGTCAAGGTGGTGTCGATCAAGCCCGCCAGCGAATATGACGAGATCTTTCGCCAGGCCACCATCGAAACCATTCTCTTGTGGCGCTACGCTCCAGCCATCGAGGACGGCAAGGCCATCGCCACGACGCTGAAGTGGACGGTGCAGTATCGGCCAACGTCAGCGGAAGGCTCAGGGCCACTGCTGGCCACGGACCCCTTCTTGATGCGGACTCCCGACCAACGGCGGGCCGAACTCCAGACCCGGTCGGACGCCGAGCGCCAGAAACTCCTCGAGCGCTACGCCAAGAGCTGCGAAAAGCACCTAGATCCTCTCCAGCGCCGGTACTTCGCCTCGCCGCGATTCGTGGTCGTCACCGATTCCGCGGAACGCGAGACGGCCGAGGTCGTCGCGGCGAACTTGGAAGCCACCTACAACCTGCTCGACGAACTCTTCCAGAGCGATATTCCACCGCTTCCGGAACGATACAAGATCGTCGTCTACATCTTTCGCCAACGCGCCGCCTTCGCCAGAGCGGCGGCGGAGCTTCAGCTGCCCGGTCGGGCAAAGGGTGTCTACTACGCCCCCGGCCTGTTGTTGTTTCATCTCGAAGCGGCCTCGCCCGAGGATCTACTGCACACCCTCATTCACGAGAGCTTCCACGCCTACTCGGATAGCCATCTGCTGCGGCCCGGCCTGCGGATTCCCCAGTTTCTAGAGGAGGGGCTGGCCGAGTACATCAGCAATTCGCAGATCAAGAAGGGCAAGCTCATCCCCGGTAAGACAGCTCATCCCCGGTAAGACGGTCAAGAGCCACTTCGTGATCCGTCACAATCGCCCCGGCGCGCTACGGCGGGTGACGCGCGCCGGCTATAGTATCGACGAGCTCAAGAAAGCCGCCCGCAAGCAGGACTCCTTGTCGGTCGAGGATCTTTTTCGTTCCGATCTCGGCGTCTTCCTCAGCACGAAAGCCAACCTGTTTTTTCCCACTTCCTGGCTCTTCGTCCACTTCCTGCGCCACGGCGAGGAGGACTGGGCGACCTCGCAGTTTCCAGATTTCCTCCTCTACCTGGTCGAAGGGTACCCCCCGCGGGAGGTGCTGGAAACGGTCTACGGAGTGAGTCCGACGGAGATCGACAGGCAGTTTCGCGCCTACATCAGCAAGTTGTAGGGGGTGTCCGGTGCTGTCCGAGGCCTCACCCATCCCGAAACGGGTGATGAACCGGTACACTCTTCTACTTCTTCGAGGCTTCGTAGAGTTTCTTGCCTCTTCGGCCGTCTTACCCGCCATTTGGTAGCACACCATCAAGTAGTAGTGGGCCAGGGTGCGGTTCGCATCGAGTTCCAGGGCGATCAGGAGGGGCTCGATGGCCTCGGAGCACCGTTTGGCTTGGACTAAGGAGATGCCGCGAAAGTAATAGGACTGGGCTCGGCCGGGGTTGAGGTCGACCGCCTTGGCGAAGGCGGTTTCGGCCGTCCCCCAGTCACCGAGGCGGTAGCCCGCCATGCCCAGGTTGTACCAGACCGCTTCGAGTTCGGGAAAGTAGGGCGCAGCCCGTTTGAGCAGTTCGATGGCAGTGTCGACATCGCCCGCGGCGAGTAGCTGGGTTCCTTCGTCGAGCAAGGTCTGGGGGTCGCTCTCGGCGGCTCTGCGATCCGCCTCCGCCAGAGCAAGACGTTGCTGGTCCTGCCGGGAACCGTAGAGGTGGAGGAGGACAGCTTGGATCGCTTCGTCTTCGGGATCCACCTCCAGGGCTTGGCGAAAGAGGGTCTCGGCGACGTCGTCTCGACCCGCGTCTCTGGCGATCCAAGCGACATGGTTCATGGAGCGCACCGCATCGCCTGAGACTCGTGCCGGGTATCCCAGGACCTGGTTATCGAGAGCTTTGAATTGCGCCAGGACCTCTTCGAACTTGCCCGCGCGAGCGAGAGCGTAGGCCAGCTGAGAACGCAAGTCCGGCGTGCCGGAATCGATCAGTGTTTGCAGGTACTCGGCCAGTTCCGACCAACGTTCCAGTCGGGTCAGCAGCCCGAGCAGGGGCCATAGCTGAGATTCGGTACCGCGTTGCTTCGACAGTTTGATCAAGGTGGTGGCGGCGGCGTCCCGCAAACCGAGGCGCTGCTGGATCCTGGCCAGAGCTTCCAGCAGTCGCCCGGCCTCGGCGTGGGCCGCGGTGCCCTGGGTGCGAGTGGTCAGATGGCCGGCCAGCAGAACCAACACTTCGTCGCTGAGATCTGGATCGGCGATGAGCTGGAAGAGGACCGCGGATGAGAGTTGCTGCTGCAACTCGTCCAGCCGTCGAGCCATTTCGTCATGCAGCTTTTGGTCGATGCCCGCGCTGGAACCGTGCGTACGCCGGTATTCGAGCAAGGCGAAAATGGGCGTCACATCCTCGGGGAAGGCTTCGAGCGCCTCTTGGAGCTTTGCCAACTCCGCGGCGAAATCCCCTTGCATGCGGGCAATGCGGGCAGCGCGCAGGAGCTGAACGCTCTCTTTGGGCGGCAGAGTCGACCCTGCCTCTGCCAGGGCGCTGAACCCAGGCACGGCCCCCGCGAGACCGCACAAAAGCAGTGCACTGAGGAGTCGCTGAACGGTTGAGAAGATGGCTGACCTCCCGCCGGGTTGATCGCTGGAAGGTCGAATTATAGCACAACCAACTCTACTGTACGACTTCAACCGAACGCCAGCAAAAGCAAAACGCCCAGGATGGCAACCACGGCGGCCCGCGGGTTCGATCTCCTGAGGGGGTGAGCTAGACGAGATCAAACGGGCTTAAGTGGTGCGCTCCTGAGCGCCTCTGAACAACAAGACGACCAATGGAGTAAAAAGGTTTCACCCTACGGCAAAGTCAGTTAAAGGAATTTCGGGAGCGGCGGGAACCGCACGCACACCGCCTTCGCACAACGCTTCCAAGCGAACGGATTGCAGCCCGTTGCGCAGGTCCCTGTCACTGCGCAAAAAGAGGCGGATGTAGTGATCGCTCAGCCCCTGCCACACCCCGTGGCGCGCCGACTCCCAGAGCACGTCCACCGTCTCTCCCAGGTGTTGCTCGCAAAACCGGCGCTCGCTGGCGGCGGCCACTTCGGCCATCGCCGCCATCCGCTCGCGTTGGACTGGGGGAGTGACCCGCTCGGCAAGCTCGGCGGCGGCGGTGCCTTGGCGCACCGAATAGGGGAAGAGGTGCACCCTTGCAAAGGCCATGCGCTCGACGAAGGCTAGGGATTCGGCGAACTCCGCCGCGCTCTCGCCCGGAAAGCCGACGATGACATCGGTGGTGATGGCGACCCCGGGAATGCGCTGGCGAATGCGCTCGGCCACCTGTTGGTAGGCGGCGGGCGAATAGGGCCGACGCATCCGGCGCAGAGTCGCCGTGCTGCCGCTTTGCAGCGACATGTGAACGTGACGGCAAAGGCGAGGGTCGGCGAAGAGGTCAAAGAGGCGAGGATCGAAATCCCAGGGAGCGATCGA
>QIHU01000190.1 GCA_003231035.1 Acidobacteriota bacterium | reverse complement strand
TTCCACGCCGGCATCAAACGCTTCACCTACCCCCACCAATACCCCGTCGGCCTCGAAGAGCAACTATTCCAGCTCAAGACCAAGCTGGTACTGAAAGCTCGTGGGGTCGACGAGTAGGCGATTGCGCTTTTCGCTACTGAGAGGGGTATCAGAAAGGGCGAGAGTTACGGTCTTGGGGATCTGTTCGTGAGGATGGCGAAGGTCAAGGCTTTGCCGCAAGGCCACATACTCTTTATGGTATAGTACGTTCAGCGTATGTGGGGCGTGCTCGAACACCGAAGAGTTGCCCGACGGCTGCGGCGGCTACCGATCGAGATTCTCAAGAGGTATGAGAAATGGAAGGACATCGTGAGAGCATCCGGTCCACAAGGACTTCGCCGAATTCGAGGCTTTCGCGATGAAGCGCTCAGTGGTGACTGGCAAGGCCACCGATCATCCCGTCTTGGAGGGCAATATCGGGTGATTTACCGGACTGAGCTGGATGAGATCGAAGTCTTAGTTCTGGATCTCACTGCCCACGACTATCGGAGGAAGTAACAGGTGAACAAGAAAGACTTTCGGCGCGCTCCCCGGATGGTGGAAGTATCGGTGGCCGAGTCCGTGCGCATTATTCGAGAACTCCAGGAACTCAGCCAGAACGACCTGGCGAAGTTGACCGGAATCCCGCAATCGACAATCTCGGCCATCGAGAACGATCGCGTGGCTCTAGGCGTACAGCGGGCGAAGACCCTGGCGAGAGCCCTCCAATGTCATCCGGCCGTGTTGGTCTTTCCGGGTTGGGACGTGGAGGCGGAGACGGCGGCTTAGAGGGCTAGTTGCTTGCTGTGTGGCTGCCGTCTCTTCCAGCTCAAGATCAAGCTGGTGCTAGAAGCGCGTGGTCTCGCCGAGTAGGCGATGGCGCTTCTCTCACTGTATGACTGGCACTCCGCGGAGCTGTGAGTTAAGAGTAATGCGTCCACAGTCGAATCACCTTGACAGTCTTCTCGTTGGGCAAGACTTGGTAGACCAAGCGGTGCTGGATGTTGATTCGGCGGGAGTAAGCGCCGGCTAGGTCGCCGACTAGCTTCTCGAACGGAGGTGGCGAACGGTAGGGCTCTTCGGCGAGGATTTCTAGGAGGTACTCGGCCTTGCGTTTGAGGCCGGCGCTGGCGAGCTTCTTGGCATCCTTGGCGGCTTGGCGGGTGTAGAGGAGCCGCCAGCGGCTCACCAGTCCAGCTCCTCGATACATTCTTCGAGCGGTGTTTCCAACCCCTCACGGATGGACTGTGCGACGCCGGGGATCGAGGCCAGGTGGACGGTCTCGGCCAGCGCTCGCCAATCGGCCTCGGAGACGAGCACGGCATTGGCCCGCTTGCCGGTGATCTGGATCGGCTCGTTGCTCACCGCGACTTCGTCGAGTAGGCGGTAGAGGGTCTTGCGCGCGGAGGTGGCGGTGATGGTCTTCATGGTTAAAGCGTACGTAAAAACGTACCTTTTGTCAATCCGCCGATAGCTGAGTCGCTGTCCCGTAGGCCGTGGCGTGGGTGGTGGGTCTTACGGCGTGACTGGCAGTGCGCAGGGCTAGCCGAGTTGGTGTTTCCGAGCTGGGACGTGGAGCAGGAAACGGCTGCGTAGCGGGTTCGAGGTACCGGACACTACGCGCGGCGGTTTGCCCTGTAGTAGGCTATGCGAGTTAGGCAAGCAGTTGATCCCCCTGAATCGTAGGGGATAGACCGCCTTAAGGTTCTCTTGCGGCAGCAGGATTTCCTTTTTCCCCGTTCCGACGGGGACTCTTGCAACTGGTGGGAGCGTGCATCAAATTGATAAACCCTTAAGGTTCTCTTGCAAGCAGTGCCGATTTTTTGATAGTATCCTGGCCATGGAAGAAGTCGTCAAACTTGAGTTTTCTGGTCGCGCGGCACCAGGTTCGTCGCGAATCCAGAGGTGGCGAGTTTGGTGGCCAATGTTGCCTCGATCGCTCATACTGTTGGAGCGTAACACGGCTTCTTTATGATTTTTGGAACAACGCCTGAATGGTACCTATGTCAAACATCTGCCGTCCGTGGGCCAAGTTGACTCGCGACGCCGAAGGCGAGGTGATTGCCTCGCGTCGCCGCCTGCTGCGAGGCGATCTTGCGCGGATCGCTGATTCGCCAGCGGCTGGCGCGCCTTGCAGGGTTGGAGGATCTCTCGGCTGGCCAGGTGGCGAGGTTGTGCATCCTGGTGGCGTTGCACGATCTGGGCAAGACCAACCATGGCTTTCAGGATCGCGCCGTGGCGCCAGGCAAGCGGCCGAAGAACTCGCGAATCGTCGGCCATGTGCGCGAGGTTGTAGCCCTTTTCGATGAGCTCCATCCGGCGACCCAGCGCCTGCTGGTAGTGCTGCCGATCCAAGGCGAGTTTGAACGTTGGTTCACTCCAGCCGAAGGAGTGGAACACCTCTTCCTCGCCACGATCTGTCACCACGGACGGCCGTACCGAACGGACGTGGAACGGCACCGAGAAGGGCTGTGGGCCGTTCGCGATGAAATCGATCCCTTCCAGGCCATCGCCGATCTCGTCGCCGCGGCCTTTGCCTGGTTTCCCCAAGCGCGCGTCACGGGGGTGGAGCCGATCGAGGTCACTCCCTCGTTCCAGCACGGTTTCAACGGGCTAGTCACCCTGGCCGACTGGCTGGGCTCAGACGCGAAGATCTTTCCCCTCGAGCCCGCCCCCGAGGCGGTGGGGGAGGGTGAAACCGCCTCCCGAATGCCCTTCTCGCGCCAGCGAGCCTCCCGCGCGGTGCGCGAGGTGGGTCTCGATACTCGCGCCGGGGCCGAGGCGCTGGGCCGTGAGCCGGTGGCGTTCGCTCGGGTCAGCCCGTACCCGCCCTATCCCATGCAGCGCGCCCTGGCGGACTTGGCCCTACCCCAACGCGGCGGCTTGACCATCCTGGAGAGCGAGACGGGATCGGGCAAGACGGAAGCGGTGCTGGCTCGCTTCCTGCGCCTCCACCAGGCGGGCTTGGTGGATGGCCTCTACTTCGCGCTGCCGACTCGCACCGCCGCCACCCAGCTCTTCGAGCGAGTGCGGAAGGTGTGCGACCTTGCCTGGCCCGAGCGTGAAACTCGCCCGGCTGTGGTCTTGGCGGTACCCGGCTATCTGCGCTTTGACGATTTCGAGGGCCGTGCCCTTCCGGGGTTCGATGTGCTGTGGAGCGAGCGCGGGGTTGGAGGGGCGACCCCGGCGCAGCGCGAGCGCGGCTGGGCCGCCGAGCGGCCGAAGCGCTATCTTGCCGGTGCCGTGGTGGTGGGCACCGTGGATCAAGCACTCTTGAGCGTCTTGGCCAACCTGCGCTCGACCGCGCTGCTGCGTCACCTCCTGGTGGTCGACGAAGTTCACGCTTCCGATACCTACATGACCCGGCTCCTCGAAGAGGTGTTGCGGGTGCAACTAGAGGCCGGCGGTCATGCCCTGTTGCTTTCCGCCACCCTCGGTTCGACGGCGCGGCAACGGTTCTTGGCCATCGAAAAGAGCGAGGGCTACCCGCTGCCGCCTCCCGAGCTGCCGCTCGCGGAGGCCATCGCCACGCCCTACCCGTTGATCTGCCAGCGACCGGTCGATGGACCAGTACAGGCGCTGGCCATTCCGCGCACGGGCCACGACAAGGCGGTGACTTTTGAGCCTGTCGCCACCATGGAGCAGGCCGAAGCGATCGCTTCGAGGGCGCTCGAAGCGGCGTTGGCCGGGGCCAGCGTCTTGGTGGTGCGCAACACCGTGAAAGGC
>QIHU01000042.1 GCA_003231035.1 Acidobacteriota bacterium | reverse complement strand
TAGAGAGCCGACTCGGCTTGCCAGGCTACGATGAGGCCGTTTCCGTCGGGTGTGGGGTAGAGGGTTACCAGTCCTTCGCCGATTTCCGGGGCTAGACGACTGGAGCCTACTCGGGCTAGGAGGATGCTCGGCAAGCCTCCTTCTTGGGCGGCTGGGATCTCTACCGTGGTGATCTCGCTGGCCTCGGTGAAATCGTTTTTGCCGAGAACGGTCAAGCGGGCGCCGATGTCGATGATTTCCGAGCGAATCTTTTCGCTGAGCTGGATGATCGAGGTTTCCGGCTGTGTGCCCAGGACGGTGTCGGCGATGGCCATGCCGATGTAGTTCAGGAAGTCGGGATGGATCTCTTGGCCGTTGGCTAGCAGCTGTGCGCCCACTTCCACCGCTAGCGTATCCTTGCTCCAGGACGACTGGCCGATGTCGACGATCTCGGAGCGGATCTTTTCGGCGAGGCCGACGATCGCGTAGGGGACGATCGCGAAGTCGATGGTGGTCAGTCGGCCGTTCTCAGGGTTGGCGAAGGCCGCCACGGCGTGCTCGTCATCACGGCCGGTGACCACGGTCGGGGATTCCAGCAGGCTGTTCAGGTCGGTCGTCAAATCGCCGTTTCCAGAGGAATCGAAGTCGCCGAGAACGAAGACGTGATTCGGTGCTTGGAAGATCCCATTCCTGAACTGAACTAGGGAGTAGACCGCCTGACGTCCCTGCGAGGCATCCTCGAACCACACGGTGTGGAAGTTGGTGAGGTGGTAGGTAACCTCGACGCCCGATTCCGGGTCGAGTTCCTGGTAGGAGTCGCGGGTGACGGCGATTCTCGGGGCGCTCTTTTGGCTGAACAGCTCGCCGGAGAGCTCGATCACTTCGCTCCAGGTGCCGTCGACGTAGCTCGCCATGTTGATCCGCGAGTAGATGTAGTTGCGGCTGCTCTCCCAAATCAGATGGACGCCACTGGTGCGCCCTTCGACGAGCAGGAAGGGAGCGCTCTCGACTTCGATCCCTTCGGTGGAGGGGACCAGCTGCCACTCGGTTGCTTGGTCGCTGTGTTTGATCTCCAGCACGATACCGGTGTTGTCGTGCAAGGTGGCGGCCGCTTGGGGAAAGAGTTTGCCGATGTTGCCGACCTGAGCCTTGTAGACAACGCCGCGGTTGCTGAGCGCGCCGACCTGGGGTTGCGCCAAGGAGGGAGCGCAGTAGGCCCCCGCCACGGCAAGGGTCAGGAGAAGGGAAGCAAAGAGTTGCGGTGTGCGTTTCATGGCAGGTCAGGCTTTCAGGTTGATCATCTTGCGCACGTCGATCGAGAGCAAGAATTCGGTAAGGAATGGCGCGTTGGGGAAATAGTCTTGCAGCTGGGCGAAGTAAGCGCCGGCGGCTTGGGCTCCGGCGCCAGACATGCTCGCGGTTTGGCCGAGCAGGTAGAGGCTGTTCTTGATCACATCCGCCCGCCCCAGCTGTCGAGCCCGGGTCAATGCCGTTTCGCCGTGGCACTGCGCGTCGCGCCAGCGTCCTACTTCGAGGTGAGCGAGGCACAGATCGAGGTGGACCAGGTAGCACTCGGCGTCAAACCTGCGCAGGGTACGCAGACTGCGGTAGAGCAGCTCGAAGCCTTCGGAATAGCGCTTTTCGATGATGCGACAGTAGCCGATGTTGTCGAGAAGCCGCGCTTTGTCCACCGGGGACATGGTGTCGCTGAGCGCCAGTGCCTTGTCATATTCGGTGCACGCTTCGTCGAAGTAACTCTCGGCGATCAGGACGTTACCGATGCGGTTGTGGCTGGATGCGACCCACTCCCTACGGTTGAGGAGTATCGAGCGATCCAACGCGATCCGGGCGTAGAAGAGCGCCTTCTTGAAGGACTTGCGAGACATGAAGTACCAGGCGATGTGGTACGCGCACAGCCGAGAGTTCTCGCCATCTTGATCGCGCATCAGGATGGCGCGCAACTCGGAGATCTCTTCACCGACAGTCCCCAGAGCGATGGTGACGGTGGCCCGGTTGCAGAACGCTCGGTCGACCAGAATCGAGTCACCGATCGACTGGGCCAGGTCCAGCGCGGACTCGAAGAACGGTAGCGCCTCTTCGTAGCTGCCCTTTTCCGCCGCCAGTGCCCCCGCGTCGCGCAGGCGCAGGTACCGCGCCATCGGATCGGCCATCGGGTTGACTGGTTTGCTAAGCATGGGTAGTGCCATCTCGTTCCTCTAGATTCTTT
>QIHU01000507.1 GCA_003231035.1 Acidobacteriota bacterium | reverse complement strand
ACTGCGCGCCGAGTTGGCACTGCTCGGCGGCGGCCCGGGCAGAACCGTGGTGCCGCTCGCCATCGGCGGCGAAGGAGAGGGCGACGGCTGGGTCGAGATCTGGGGCGCGCCCTGGGATCGAAGCCAGCCCGAGAAGGAAACCCAAGCCGACGCCAAGCCGGAAAACTCCGAGCCTCCATTCCCACCACCGCCCTGGGCGTGAATGCGCCTCCTCTTCCTCAGCCTCTACTTCCACCCGGCCCGCCACTACGGCGGCCCGGTCGCCTCGACTTGGAGCCTCTCGCGCCAGCTCGCCGAGGCTGGAACCCAGGTGCGCATCTTGACCACGGACGCTGACGGGGACGAACGGTTGCCCGTCGACAAAGGTTGGCAAGATCTCGCCCCCAATCTCGAAGTGCGCTATTGCCGACGAATCGGCCGAGGTCTCGTCGCCCCAGCCATGCTCCCTGCCGCTCTCCGCGAACTCGCCAAGGCCGATCTCGTCTACCTCTCCGGCCTCTTCGTCTGGCTCCTCCCCTTCCTAGCTCCCGCGGCGAAACTGCTCGGTAAGCCTCTGGTGGTCTCCCCCCGAGGCATGGCTCTGCCCGAAGCCCTGGCCAGCAAGCGCGGCAAGAAGCGAACCTTTCTGCGACTCGCCAAAATGGTCGGCCTGAACCGCGCCGCCTTCCACGTCACCTCCCTACCGGAGGCCGATCACCTGCGAACCCTCTTCCCCAAGGCCGAGCAGAAGCTGATCCCCAACGGCGTCGAGATCCCGAGTGACGAAGCCCTAGCCGCTCTGCGAGCCTCGCCGCCCAACCGTCCTCCCTATCTCCTCTTTCTGGGAAGACTCCACCCCCACAAGCAACCCGAACTAATCCTCGAAGCCTTCACCACCTGGGCTCAGGCCCATCCCGAGAACCAAGCCCTCCACCTCCGCCTAGTCGGCCCCGGCGAAGAGAGGCTGCGCCACCAACTCCAAACCCAAGCCCAAGCCGCCGGCCTGGAATCGAGAATCCACATCGAGCCCGCCGTCACCGGCGACGCCAAAGCCCACCTTCTCATCCACGCCACCGCCCTCCTGCTGGCCTCCAAATCCGAAAACTTCGGCATGAGCGTCGGCGAAGCCCTAGCCCACCAAACCCCCGCCATCGTCACCCAATCGGCCCCCTGGCAAGGTCTAGAGAAACACCGCTGCGGCTATTGGCCCGAGACCTCGACGGAGGCCCTCGCCGAGAGCATCCAAGAGCTGGTGAGGCTCTCGGAGGAAGAACGCTATGAGATGGGTCGGCGAGGGCGAAGTTGGATGGAGGAAGAATTCGGCTGGGAAGCGCTGGCGGGCAGGATGCTGGGGTGGTTTGAGACGATGTAGGGTCGAAGGCTTGCTGCTATCGCCCAAACGAACTAACTGGACTCAGCTTACTTTCAAGTAGCCAAGGCCACGGCGACTTCTCTGCGGTGACTTGGCGCGCGGCGGACAGGATCTGGAGGCAAGCTGTCCCAAGTTCTCCCGTCTAACAACCTGCCAGCCTTCTTCTTGTTCTTACCGCCCCACTGTTTGAAGAAGAAGGGTACTCGGGCTCGCTGACACTGGTCCCTCAGGTCATTCGCCCATGCCGAATCCATGGGCCGAGACTTCGGGCCTGATTCACCGCCCACGATGACCCAATCGATGCCCGCTAGGTCGAGGTTTGGCAGTGGCCCAAGTAGAGGCTCGAGAGAGAGGAACTTGATTTGGGCGCCGGTACTGCGAAGATCGTCAATCCGGGAGCGGTAGTCCTCTGTCTCAACGCTAACACCCATCCAGATATTCGGCGTCCACTCAAGACTTGAAGCCAATTGAGTAAGGCGATCAGAACGCTTGGTCAGAACCTGGAAACGGTGCCAGTGCGCGCGACGCATGGTGTCAAAGACTCTCTGGATAAAGTCGAGTGGCACCTCGTCATGGAACAGATCGCTCATCGAGTTGACGAAGATGGTCTGCGGCTTCTTCCAACCCAGCGGGCGCTCCAACATGTGTGGCTGAAGGGTGAGTCGAAAGCCGTTGGCGTAGTTGGCCTGCCCCATCGCCTGAAGCCGTTCGGCCATGCGCTCCGCATAGCAGTGCTTGCAGCCAGGGCTTACCTTCGTGCAGCCGGTAACCGGATTCCAAGTGGCCTCAGTCCACTCGATGGTCGATCCCTTGGCCATCAACGCAGCCCCTTGAGCAGGTGTTTCGCGATCCGCAA
>QIHU01000761.1 GCA_003231035.1 Acidobacteriota bacterium | reverse complement strand
CGTGGTGAACTTGAAAGTCCAGCTGCGCTCTGGATTCGTGGATCGGTGTGCCTTGAGGGTAAGGGTCTGCCCCTCCGCGAGGGTAAACGTCGCTCCGGGCGGGGAGTACTGGGTCGACGCCTCGAAACTCTTGATCCTGATGGTGCACTCTGGGTTCGGGCTATTCGCCTTGGCCTCGGCCAGAGCGCTCCTCAGATCGACCTCGGTGGTCGCGCTAGCCAGTGCGTCGACTAATCCCTGGCATGCCGAGTCTCTATTCTCGCTCCCGGCCTCATCGCCAGACCGACTGCGGTCCAAGGAGTCCAGCAACCCAGACTTCTCGAATCTGAAGCTGTAGCTGGCTCCTGGAACCCGATGGAGAAACCGCACCGTGTACTCCTTGTCGGCGGAGACGAGGAAGGTGCCGCCGTCGTCGGCGAGGGAAAGGAGTAGTTTCTCCGCGGCGGCGCTGGCTAGGCATGGGGTCAGCAGCAGGCAAAGTACGGTCAGCAGCGTTCTTCTCTTCACTTCGAACTCCTTTGGAAACAAGACGAGAGCTTCGGTGTACCGCCTTGATATCGATGTAGACGGACACCGAGTCTCGTTTCCCCAGCAACTCGCTTCTCCCCGAGATTGCGGCAGCGCGCTGGCTGCGTGCTGGCTGCGTGCCAGGTACTTCGGGGAGGGCAAACCCAGAGTGCCAAATTCAGAGTGCCAAATCCAGAGTTCCAGTCACTTCGGATAGGGCTTCTTGGAGGAAATCGTGTAACGGATAGCCCTGCAACCGCGCCGATTAAGAAGCGCACGGTAGACTCAGCCCTCTCCACCACCGACTTGTTGATGGATGCGAGCGCAATTTCGCACGATGTGCCGAGCCCAGATCGGGCCCGCCCGCGAGCCGTGATCGCACCGCCGATGCCCAAGAAGCGAGATCTTTCATGCTTTGCGCCCGAACTTTCCAACACCTCCTCCGGGTAGGTCCGCCGACCGTGGCGGTGATCCTCGTGGTGGCAGGCTGCGCCACGGCCCCTCCCGTCATCCCCGACCTCCTGTGCATCGCGAAGGCCGGAGCCGAGTCGTCGGCGGACTGCACCGGCGTTCCCACCCTCCTCGGCGGGGAGCTGCGCCTGTCGAGGCGCGGAACGTTTCAACTCACCGGCCACTACGCCGCCTGTTTCCAGGTCGAGGACTTGCGCATCGACGGGACTTTCCATGCCGTACCGCACGATGGCGGAGTCGATTTAGAACTCCTCGCCAAGCGGACCCGGGGCGGTGCCCCCGAGGCCAGGAAACTGCAACGCACCATCGGCCTGGTCAACCTCGATACGAAGACCCTCCAGGCTCGTTTTACCGACACCGCGGCGCTCATTCGTAGCCGTGGCCAGATGAAGGGCGCGGCGCCGAGCGTGGCCATGGCCTGTTCCAAGAACTGATCCCCTACACGACGACGCACGGATACCCCAAGGAGAAAGCATGGCCAAGCACAGCGAAATATTTGCTAACTGCACTATCGAGATCGAAGAGGACGACAGCCTGCGCGTCGCGGGCAAGGAGATTAACTACGACTACGACCCCGTGGCCCAGCAATGGTCGGCCAGTTATCTGCCCTACACACGCTACGACTCGCTACTGGAGCTGGCCCGAGCGATCGCAGGAGACACCGTCGAGTTCGTGGATTCGTTGGTCACCGGTGAGCAGGTCACGAATGAGCAGGGCGCGAGCGAACAACCCTCGGACCCCGAAGACTAGGAGTGCACGATGAGTCTCCGAAAAGACGCAAACACCCTGACCACCGCCGAGCGCGCCGAATTGGTCGCCGCTTTACTCGAACTCAAAGCCACCGGAATCTACGATCAATTCGTCCTACGCCACGCCAACGCGGTGATGACGGCGATTCACCGTAGCCCCGCCTTTCTCCCCTGGCATCGTCGCTTTCTCTTGGACCTTGAACTCGAATTGCAACGGGTCTCAGGCAATCCCAACTTGGGGATCCCCTACTGGAACTGGCCCGACGGGGCAGCCAGCGGCTCGATGTGGGACGACGATCTGCTCGGCGGCAATGGTTCGGCGCTGAACCAAGTGGTCACCTCGGGGCCCTTCCGCCAAGGGCAGTGGACCATCGTCAACGGGACCGCTGACCCGCGCCTTCGGCCGCCAGAACTGGGCTCAAACGCTTCCAACCCAAGCCGAGATCGACCAAGTCCTCCTCGTCACCCCCTACGACAGCTTCGCGTGGAACGCCAATAGCGACCCGAGTTTCCGCAACCAGTTGGAAGGTTTCCGTGGCCCCAATCTGCACAACCGTGGCCACGGTTGGGTGGGCGGCTCCATGCTGCCGATGACCTCGCCCAACGATCCGATCTTCTTCATGCACCATTCCATGGTCGACAAGCTGTGGCACGAATGGCAGCTGCGTTTCCCCAACCAGGGATACCTGCCTATGAACGGTGGCCCTTTCGGCCAGAATCTGAACGACCCGATGGACAGCACCCCCGCGGGGCCGATTGGCAACCGACCGATCGACCTGCTCGACAGCACCGCGCTGGGCATCGAGT
>QIHU01000057.1 GCA_003231035.1 Acidobacteriota bacterium | reverse complement strand
CCGAAGCCCCAGATGGCGACTCGACGACCGGCGAGGTCGGCGATCTTCATCCGGTCTCGTCACCGGGCGAAGGGATCTGGGGCAACATCGCCAAGTAGCGCCGAGGCACCCGTTGCGGCAACGAGGGGGTTAGAACCTCTTCGATCAGTTCTGCCGTCTGTTGCCCTTCCTCGCCTAGCGCATCCTTGCGCCGCTGGCTGAGCCGGCGCACCAGCGCGGCGTCGCGCCACTGGGCTGAGCGCACCAACAAAGCTAGCGCCGCGGCCGACTCTTTCTCTTCGCCCACACACTCGAAGGGGCGCCGCGTGCTCAAGCCAAGCAAGGCCGCGAAGCCCTCTTCGTGGGCCGGATCGTCGAGCAAGTCTTGACCGAAGATCGCCACCAGTTCGCCGCGCGCCATCCACGGCGCCAAGACCAGGAAGACAAAACGGCATTTGGGACAGTCGCAACACCAATAGGTGGCTCGCTGATGGGCGTCGAGGTGAAAGGCCCGGTTGCAACTACGGAAGACCGGGAAATAGGCCGGCTGCCGGCTAAAGGCCGCGGCGATGGCCAACTCGGAAAGGGGTCGCAGGAAGGAGAAATAGCGCAAGCCGGGGAGCACTTCGCGACTCACCAATTCGTCGAAGCGGCGCTCGAAATCGAGGCTCTTGCTGTACTGGTGATTGACTTCAAGGCCTTTCCAAGTGAGCTGCGCCACGCTGGCGGAGCGCTCGTTGGACATGGCCACGGCATCGAAACCGTAGATCACCGCCGCGGCGGCGGCGATGGCGGCGAGGATGGCGGAAACCGGCACGTGACCGTTGATCGCACCGGCCTGGTTAAGTTCGAGCAAGCGAGGGCAGATGCGCCGCTCGACCACGATGCGCGGCAGCCGCGCGACCCGCGCGGTGGCCCGGATCGGCGCGTAGTCGCCCACAGAGAAGAGCACCATCGGCTCCGCCGCCGCCTTGAGCGCCTCGATGGTGACGATCGAGTCTTTGCCACCGCCGACCGGCACGGCGGTGCGCCGCGGCAGCTGAAGCGCCGGAGGTAACACCTCTTGCCCCTCGCTTTCGTCGGCGGCGCGCGGAAAACGGATCTCCTCACTGAACTCGATCTGGTCGCGGTAGAACAGCTCCGCCAGACCGAGGCGGTAGAGTCGATCCAAAAACTCACCCGCCGCTGGAGAGGGCAACGGGCCCTCGATTTCGATCGAAGGGGGTAAGGCCGCCTTGAAGTAGCTGACCCCGGCGATCCAGTGCAGCAGTTGAAAGCACCGCTCAAGGGCCGCTCGCTCCTCTGGACCCAGGTTGCGACGCGGAGCTGTGGAACCCGTCGCGCCATCCTCCGAGTTCGCGGTGAAGACAATCTCTTCGCTGAAGTGGATTGACTTGTCCTCTGGCTTGGACCCTGAACGGCTCTTCTTGCGAACCAAGGCATAGTGCAACCACAGCCGGTATGCGGCATCCTCCAGGGTGGGCTCTCGCCACGAGAAGCCACGGAATCGGAAACAGGCGATCGACTGAGGGTCGAAGGTCGCAGCCACGCTCAAGGGATCTCTTCTTGAGGCCGGCAATCTTCGACGACGGCGATCATCTTCTCTAGCACCGCCGTCTGGACCGCCCCGGCCAGGCCATCGACCGAGGGCTCCTGCCGGCCGAGCACTCCGTCGACCGCCGGCCCCCGTTCCACCGTCTCCTCGAGAACGTGCTGAGCCCGTTGCGGTCGCAGACTCTCCAAGAGCGAAACTCGCCACTCGGGGCGCAGCAAGGCTAAGGCCGCGAGCAAGGCCCAGGCTCCCCAGTTAGAGACGCCGCAGACCAGCAGATGGTCCGCCGGCACGGTGCAGCCGATGGTCTCGCCATGGTCGATCGCTTGCGCTACAAGGCGACGCGGCAGCGATCCCATGCCCAGTTCGTTACCACCGTCGCCGATGCCGATCGAGCGGAGGTCGCCAGCTTGGAAGAGGAGGTGAAGAGGTGCCGTGTAGGCCGAGATATCTCGGCCCCGCATGTTGCGCGGCACTCCGTCCGCCGCCGGCCCAACACGCTCGACGGCGATCGCATGCGACACCGAAGGTGAAGCCTCGCGCCAGCCATCAAGGATGTCCACCACCTTGGCGCGACCCTGTAAGGGCAGCACGTCGAGCGCCAACTCGGGCGCCCCCGCCGCGCGACAGGCAACTTGGACGGCGTTGGCGCAGAGTTCGTCGGTCACCAGGCGCACCGGAATATTCA
>QIHU01000772.1 GCA_003231035.1 Acidobacteriota bacterium | reverse complement strand
ACGCTCCCTTCACCCTGACTAGTTTCGCCGATGCCGCGGTCTTTCTAGCCGTGGTTGAGGAACTCCGCAGTTTCTCAGGAATCCAAGAATCTCGTACGGAGAAAGCTCTATGAACTTGCGCCACGTCACTGTCGTCCCTCAGGCTGTCTTGCTGGCCGCCTTTTGGGCGACCGCCTTCGCCTTTATGCTAACTCCTTCGCTGGGAGCACAGATCACTGCGCTCGGAGGAGATTTCACCGTCAACTCCTACTTCCCAGGACCGCAGTTCCGACCGGTGGCGGCGGGAAACTCCGCCGGTGAGGCGGTGGTTGCGTGGGCAGGCCGTCGTCCTTTCCCTTTGACTCAGACCGAGCAGCCCGGCATCTTTGCCCAACGGATCGGCGCGGATGGCCAGCCGGTGGGTCCTGAGCTGGCCGCGGTTTGGCTTGACGGCCTTCTGGAGGCGGGGCCGGAAGTGGCCATGGGGTCCGACGGTACCTTCGTCGTGGTGTGGAGCGAGCGCGATCCGGAAACTTCCGAACACACCCTCTTTGTGAGCCGGTATTTACCCACCGGCGCGGCGCAGTTTACCCGTCAGGAAGTGGACGCTGGCGTCGATCGTCTCGAGGATCCAACCGTAGCCATGGCGCCGGCCGGCAGCATCGTGGTCGGCTGGGTGCGCAGCGGAGAGACGGCGGATGCTGTCTATGTCCGCGCTTTCAAGTTGGATGGGGAGCCTTGGGGAGCAGCTGAGCGGATCAGTGGCGAGTCGAGTCGGCAGCAGGGACCGTCGATCGCCGCCCTCTTGGACAACCGCTACGTGATCGCGTGGGCAAGTGGAGCGGAGGACATACTCGGCGAAAGTATCGTGGCCCGATTCTTGGGGTTCGATGGTGTTGTGCTCAGCGAGGAGGTGCGGATCGACAGCGCGACCGCGGAGATACCGTTTGCGCCGTCGGTGACCGTCGTCGGACCCGGGAGCTTTGCCGTTGCCTGGGAGGAGTCGCCCGACGGGATCAGCGACAATCAAGTATTCGCTCGGATCTTTGACGACAAGGGCTTCCCGCGGACCTTCCCGTTTCCCGTCAGTCAGGTCGAAGCCGGTGCCCAGCGCTCCGCTCCCTCGGTCGCTGGTGGTTCAGGACGCCTCCTGGTGACCTGGAATCACCTCTCTCCCGGCTCGCTGAGCGGAACGCGCCCGGCGCTGCGGGCCTTTGATCAACGAGGCTTTCCGCTGAGCCCCCAGATCTTCGCCAATAGCTTCGACTCGACCTTCGAGGTCCATCCGCGATTGGCCTCGCTGGGTGCGGACCGGTTCCTCGGCACCTGGCAGAGCGGGCTCGAGTTCCTGGTCGCACCGCCCCTGCCCCCCGGTATCGATGGTGACCGTAGTGGCATCGCGGGCCGGCTGTTCGATCTTTCCTCGGACCGGCTCCATCTCAACCGGGCTCGCTTTCAAGTCGAAGTCGATTGGCGTGACTCGAAGGGCAACACGGGCCGTGGTCACGCTATCGCACTGAGCGAAGATACCGGCTACTTCTGGTTCTTCAATCGCGACAACGTGGAACTGACGGTCAAGATTCTGGACGGTGGCGCGATCAACAATGCCTTCTGGGTCTTCTATGGCTCGTTGACCAACGTCGAGTTCACCCTCAAGGTGGCCGACACCGGGACCGGCCTGCAGAAGAGTTACTTCAATCCGCAGGGCAGGCTGCGCAGTATCGCCGACACCACATCCTTCCCGGTCAACTCTCCATTTTCGGCGCTGGCGGCTTCCGCGGGAGCCCCGGAGGCGGCCTTGGCGCTCCACGGTGCCTCGCCGTTTCCGGTTTCCAAAGCCGCCGGCAGCTGCGCGAGTGATCTCGAGAACCTCTGCCTCAATGGAGATCGTTTCCGCCTCAAGGTCGACTGGCGCGACCCGCGCTCCGGTGCCTCGGGCCAGGGCACGGCGGTGGCTCTCACCGGGGACACCGGGTATTTCTGGTTCTTCAATCCCAATAACGTCGAGTTGGTGATCAAGGTGCTTGATGGCCGACCGGTCAACGGTAATTTTTGGGTCTTCTTTGGCGCCCTGAGCGACCTGGAGTACACGATCACGGTGACCGATACCGAAACCGGTGCCGAGCGGATCTACTTCAACCCGCCGTTCACACTCACCAGCTTCGCCGATACCACGGCCTTCCGGTAGGCCGACCGCGAAGCTGGCCCTTCCGGGTGGATATCCTCCTTATCCACCCGGAA
>QIHU01000302.1 GCA_003231035.1 Acidobacteriota bacterium | reverse complement strand
AAGTCGCGCGCTCCCGCGCACGACGATGATGCTGATCCTACGAGAATGAGCGAAGTGACCGGATTACGGCGGTTTTTGGTGACCGCTCACAACGAGTACCTTGTGGAGCGGGAGAGCGAGGCCGAAGAGGTGCGCGAGAGCAACCAAGATCGGTTTCCCAATGGCGGCGTTCGTGAGCGGCTGCTGGCTCGGCGAGTATTTCCTGGCTAGATCCACCAGGGGAACCCTTAGCTCCAGTTGCTTGATCGCGAAGGTCACCTGCTCTTCCGTGAAGCTCGATCGCTTCATCGTACTTTCTTCTAGGAGCTTGGTTCTCGAATCTTGGTGGTACAGGTTTTGGGAAGCACGTCAGCCACCTGATCCATCTTCAGCATCCTTCCTCCGGCGCCTGCAAGTCGTTTTGAAACTGATCCACCTCGACCGTGTTTAGAGTGTAGTCGAGAGTGATCCTCAGTGTTTCACAAAGAACTCCCCAGACGAAGAGGCTGATTCAAGTCGGGCGCAGACTGTCAGCATGGCCTGGTAGAAGTAATTTCGCCGCAGCGGAGGTGCGCTGACGTGGCTTCCGTGGAAGTTGAGTGTCAGATCATCGCCCCCTAATCCCCAGCATCCACAAGAAAGGCTCCCAAATACCAAATGCACGAATGCGAAACATGCCGGGGTCTTGGCCCTCGTGCAAAGCCGCGCTAGCGAAGACGCGGACCCTGGGCCCAGCGGCTTCCACCTGCCACCGCAACTGTGGATAAGACCGTTCTAAGTAGTCCGTCAGGTCGACTCCGGTGGCGAGGAGCTCTGGGACACGATCGCACATTGTTAGGATAACTGCGACCCTCAAGTGCGCATTGAGTTTGAGCAGATCGCTCAGGGCGCCCGCAACGCCGAATGACTCTGGGTCGTGTTTAGAAGCTATTTGGCAAAGGTACGACGGATCTGCTGGGAGCATCAAGGCAATAGCGGTTGATTGTCTCAACAGCGGCCCAAGAAAAGTTGCAAAAGACCCACCTCCCTTGTACACCGAATCAAGTTCGTGATGGTAGGCTTCGCCACTCGTATCTGCCAAGCACACCGTATGTCGGAGATCCCGTCTAAGAGTTCTTCGTTCATGGACCACGAACCCCTGAACAGGAAGCTCGTGAATCGCCGTTGGAGAACATTGCCGGGAGTTCTGGAGAAATGAGTACTGCTCATAGAACCTTCCGGAAACTGACCCAATTTCGAGCGCCAGGCCAGATCTGGCAAATATCGCGGCAGGCTCATGAAGCAACACTGAACAGAAAGTAGTCTTGCCAGAGGCTGGTGGGCCGATCACGTGAAGTCTTGATTCTGCCTCCCGCATGTCCTCTTCGTACTTCGGGCTACTAAAATGCGACTGAGGACGACAGTTCTTGTTAGCTAACTTGGCCTTCAAACGAGCAACGTCAGCAACCACCCTACTGGCAAGCTCGTCGGGGTTTACAAAGAACTGCACGGCGTTCTCTTGAAGAAGGTGTTCCTTGAATTCGGTGAGGAGTCGCCGGTACTTGGGCTCGAAATCAACATACTCCCGAGTCGGTGTGACCATAGCTGAAGAGTCCTTAATATAGATCAGGGTCGGCAGATTTAGTCGGCGTGCCTCATCATATTCTCTGCGGGTCATCGACGTGTCGTCGTCCACCAGGACGCCACACCGATGAGCAACAATTCCGACGTATAGATCAGCCTTCGCTACCCACCCCAAGCAAACAGCGACTGGTCTTTCTGGGTCTGAGCCAAAATACTCCATTCCCGAGAACCGGGCCCCTAGTCGCATCAAACCATCACGCACGGCGATTCGCTCCGGCTGGAGATCTACGTACGTTGAGCTAACGAAGACCGTGACACTCATTATCTGTTTTCCTTGCAACTGTCGCGAATGTTTGAATGCCTTGGGGTAATGCAGTGGGCTTTCAAGCTTCATCAAGCCTCTGCAGCAGTTCGCCACACGCGCGAGCGCATGTTTGCGCGGTTGTCAATTTTCCTAATAGACAAGGTCGAGACATTCAGGTCGCTATCCTAGCTGAACTGGGTGTCAGATGACATTGAGTCGATCAGCCTCCGTGCCATGGCATCCTGCATGGTACCTGACCAAATGCGCCGCCGACAAGGTGCCAATCACCCTGCGCCAGGTAAGCCTGGTGAAGGAGGAAGCAATGTAGATCAGCAGAGCAGAAACCTTCAATCTGGAGTCCAGCAGGTTCGAGTCCTGCCCGGTA
>QIHU01000679.1 GCA_003231035.1 Acidobacteriota bacterium | reverse complement strand
CATCTCTTTGTGGAGCGCCTCCATGGCCTCGTGGTTGTGGGTGATCGCGTTGAGCGCGGGATCCATCTCGCGGTGAAGCTCTTGTATCTGCTGGTGCAGCGGTTCCAACTCCTTGCTCAGAGCCTCCATTTCCTCGTGGCTGGGCTGCATCTGTTGGGCGAGGGCCCGCATCTTGAGGTTGAAGGGCTCCAACTCCGCGTTCACCGCCTGCATCCGCTGATTGGCCTTTTCCATCTCTCGACTGAGTTGCTCGAGATGGGCCTGGTGGGCGTGCTTCAGTTGGGCGGTCGCCTCCGCGTTGGCGTGCTGGATTGCTTCTCGGTGCTGACGGCGGGCCTTGTCTAGCTCCCTGGCCTGTAGTGCCATCGCTTTGCCCTGCTCCGCTAGCTGACGATGATAAGGCTCCATTTCCAGCATCAACTTTTCGAGGCCCTCTTCGTTGGGTTGGACGGTGAGCTGTACTTGACGCACCAGCTCTTCGTAGGGGTGCATCAAGGCGGAGAGCTCTTCGATGCGCCCTTCCAGGGGCTGCAACTGGCGCCCCGCCGCCTCCACCTGTTCAAGGTAGGGTTGCAACTTGCGCTGGATGGCCTCCATCTCTTGTTCGTAGGGCCGGTGGCGTTCGCTGGTTTCGGTCGCCAGCGTAGCCAAGGGTTCCAGCTGAGCGCTCAGCGCCTTCAGCTGTGCTTCGTAGGGGCGTAAGCGACTTTCGAGAGCCTTCAGCTCAGCGGCCACGGCGGCGAGATTGCCTTGTGCGTCTGGAGAAGGGGCGAGTTCTGGAGCGGGGACGGGCCCTGGAGCGGGGACGGCCTCCGGGGCCGGCATGGGGGCGGCTGGCGATACCACCGCCCTTGGGGCCGGTGCGACGGTCGCCATCGGGCTAGGCAGCGGGGCCGCGTCGGCCATCGGCGCGACCATGGCGATGGGCGCTGCGCTGGGAATGGGAGGCGCATCGGGCATCGGTGCCACAACCGGGGCCGGTGCCGGGGTCTTGGCCTCGGTGGTCGCGGGCGCGGCCCAGATCCGCACCGCGGCGAGGGCTGGGATAAGGACGGCGGTCAAGAGAAGGGCGGCGACGACGGGGCGCCGCGATTGCGCTCGGCGGCGTGGAAAGCTGAGGATCGACATCAATCTTTTCTCCATGGAAGTGCGGCCAGCCATCTCGACCGCGGGTAGTGGGATGGGCAATTGCACGGCGGCGCGAGCGATGGCCAGAAGGTGGTCGGCGTAGCGGCTCGGAGCGGTGCCCAAGGTGAGGATGGCGTCGTCGCAAGCCTGTTCTTGTTCGATGGTCAACCGGCGCAGGCCGAACCAGACCAAGGGATGAAACCAATAGAGAGCGCTCGCCAACTGGGCGGCGGTGCGCAAGAGCCAGTCACCGCGGCGCACATGGACTAGCTCATGGAGGAGCACCACGCGTCGGCGTTCGTCGCTCCAGCCACCGGCGGCTGAAGGCAGGAGAATCACCGGTCGCAGGAGGCCCCAGGTCATGGGCGTTGCCGCCGAGCAATGAGAGCGTAGGGAAACCGAGCGACGCAGACCCACCTGCCGCTGGCAGCGCTCTAGCAAACTGAGCCACCTGGGATCGCGGATGGCCGTCGACTGGCGAGCCATGGCCCCGACCTTGCGCTGACCCACCAGCCAGCGGACCAGTAGCAAGGCAAAACCCGACAACCAGATGCCAGCTAGGAAAACGGGCCACAGCGGCTGGGTTGGCGTCGGGACAGCGGCTGCACTCTCTGTGAGCGGGTTCCGGGGAGTGCCCGGTTTGGCGCTCGTAGCGAGCGGAACCGTCGACGGCGCTACGCCTTGCGTCGCGCGGGTCACTCTGTTGGGCGTTGTGACGGCGGGTTGAGGGGTTGGCCGACTGTCGGTAATTGCGGGCAGAGAGCTTTGCGACGGCCAGGCGAACAGCGGCAGGTGCAGGTCCGGCAGCATGGGCGAGACGATCGGCAGGGCGACCGCGCCGATGAGGCCGAGCGCCCACAACAATTGTCGGCCACGAGCCGCGGCGCCACGCCAGAGCAAGGCCAGGCCGCCAACCACGCCGAGCAACACCGTGGCCTTGAGGGTGGCACTGAGCAACGGTTGCAGCACTGGTAGCCAGTGTGGGTCGAAGACGGAGGGATTCATCGCTCCTCCTTCCGCGCTTCCTCGATGATTTGGCTGAGGTGGTCAAAATCGGCCTCGGTCAACTCCTGCGCTTGGAGGTCGAGAAGGGTGGCCACGGC
>QIHU01000753.1 GCA_003231035.1 Acidobacteriota bacterium | reverse complement strand
TCATCGGCGGTGCGCCGGTTGCGGCGATAGAGCAAAATCAAACCCGGCGCGATGGCGAAGGCGTTGGCCCCGTCGGTCCATTGTTCGCGCTCTTGGTGAATGCGATCCCCGGAGCCGCCGCAGGGCACCAACTCCAGCTCCATCCCCAGCCCTTTGAGCGCCGAGAGTAAGGAAGGGCGCCGCACGTAAGCGAGGTCTTTGGCCTTGAGGTCGATCTGGAAGACCGTCGACACATCGGCCCCGGCGATCACCGGTTCAAAGGCGAGGCAGGTGGCATGGTCGACCAGGGTGAAGACGGTATCGAGGTGCATGTAGGAGCGCACCGGAGGAATATCGACCACCAGGAGGTGGCGGAAGGTGGTCTCGGCTCCGCGCAGATAGTCGGCCAGCCGCTCGATTCCGCGCCGGTTGGTGCGATGGCTCAAACCGATGAGCAGGATCTCCGGGCTAGCCACCAGGAGGTCGCCCCCCTCGAGGGTCGGCGGCGGCGTGACCCGCGCCCCCCTTCCGCCGCCCACCGGCCCTTCGTCGATCTTCAAGGTGTCGCGCGCGCCAGCCAGTTTCGGGTGGTGGTGGAAGAGGAGTTGCGCCAGCAAGGACTCGCGGCGTCGCACCTCGGTGGCCATGGCGCCGAACAGAACCCGGTCACCAAAGACGACTTGCGGGTCGCGCTGGAAGAGGTAGTTGGGCGTCGGGGTCAAATCGAAGGCCAGATCTTCCCCCTCTTCCCCCTCTTCCCCACCGCCAGCCGAGCGCACTCCCCCGATCAACGCCTCCGCCAGCTCCGCGGGTGCCAGGGCGCGTAGGCGCTCCAGCAGGGCCTCGCCTACGGCATAGCGGCCAGAGAGTTCGCCAAAGAGTTCGTCGCGCGCCGCGTCGGCTGCCAAGGCTTCGACCAGGAGGTCGTGGGCATCGAGTGCTTCGACGCCCGCCAGGACAATGAGTCGGCGGAATAGGTCGTGCTCCGTGCGGGCCACTTTGCCGTCGAGGATGTCGTCGAACAGATGCTCTTGCATGTGCGACGGGACCATGCGATCGATCTCCCACCGGGGTCGGTGGATTAGAACGCGACGGAGTCGCCCGATCTCAGATTCGACACAGAGAGTCATCGCCAACACCTCCGAGGGAAAGCCCTTGTGAGCGGCGAATTCTAGCAGTTTCCGAGTGGGGCGGGAGGTGTTTGACGGCTCGCCCGGCCTTCGGTTGAGCGGAGGCTAGAACCATGGGCGCTGCCCGCTGGGGGGCGAGTTCGAGTCACCCGTGAAGTGGCCGGGCGGCTGCGAGGCTGGATGGTTGCCCTACGAGTCGGCAATCTTCACGCTCCGGCGCCCCACCCACTCCCCCACCCTTTGATCTTGGGGGCTGTCGCGCAGCCCCCGCTTGGACAAGAAGCGTCGTTCTTGCCCAAGCTCCCCGACGAGCTGTCGCTTCGACCTAGAACGATCAACTCTGCTTTGTGAAGATTGCCGATGGGTGCCCTCCGCGGGTCCGTGCCCGCAGCCTTAGGCCACTGCGCGGGAGACGCGAACTCTTGGGTGGAGTGTCTTTTCGTCCTCGCGTCTCGCTTTGCTCGACTCTCGGTATTTTGTTCGAGATTGACCGCTGAGTCCTCGTCGCTTCGCGTCTCGGGGCGGGTAGGGTGGGCTACCGAGGTCTCACCCGTTTCGGGGCGGTGGCTTCGGGACGGCGGGGGCGTTCACGGTATCTCCTCTTCCCTTTCGACGTGAGACATTCCGTACGGGTTGTCAAGTGGGCAAGGGCGCGATTAATCGCGCTCCTTCTCAGAGGAGGCCGCGTTCGGAGAGGAGTTTCTCTACGCTGGTGAGCAGCGGTGCATCCACCGTATCTAACCGCCCGGAATCTCGCAAGGCGACGAGGATCGAGTGGGCTCGACGCAGAGCCTCGGCTGCCGAGGGTGCCTCTGCCCTCCCCAAGGTAAGCAGGGAGATCACTAGATCGCGCTGGTAGTCGGCGCGATCGGGCTCCGCGGCGGCGAGTCGTTCCGCGATCTCTAGGTCCTTCGCGTAGTACTCCCGTGCCTGTTCGTCTTTGCCGAACTCGCGGCACACGTCGCCCAGCCTGATGTACGAAACCGACAGGTCGCGTTGGTAGTCGGCACGATCGGGCTCCGAAGACGCCAAACGCTCCGCGATCGACAGAGACTTGCCGTACGACTCTCCCGCACGCTCACCTTCACCCAAAGCCCGGTAAAGATCACCCATCTTGTTGTACGAAACCGAC
>QIHU01000291.1 GCA_003231035.1 Acidobacteriota bacterium | reverse complement strand
TCTCTCCCGGAGCTTCTCGCGGACGAATCGGTGGGCATCTATCTCGATCATGGTCAACCTCCTCGGCAGCCCGAATGACCGACCAGGATCGAGATTGCGATTGCCGTTCCCTACGCCGGTACGACCCGGATCAGGTTCAGAGGGTGTGTTCTCAGGCCTGGCGGCCACCCCTAGGCGAAATGTCAATCCGCAGTCTCTATCCCTGGGTCGAGCAAGTCAAGCTGAGACGCTCCAAGAATCTCGGAGCAGCTGACTCAGAATCTGCTCCTCGTTCCCACGATCCGGGAGCCACGTGACCGAGAAGGGCGACATCTCGGACGTTCCGAGTCCTGACGCCAAGCCTGGACCGCAAGCTCGCGGCCGTCGACAACCTTCTGTCCTGGCGCCACAGCGGGTTCTCGGCCCACGGCTCGGTGCGGATGGAATTCGACCACCCATTCCGATCCACCTGAACAAGTGGCCGCTTTCCATCGGAACGGGTGGCCAGTTTTCGTCGGAATCACTGGCCGGATTGAATCGGAATCGGTGGTCGGAATCCATCGGCGCAGGCAGAGAAATCGAGGAAGGAGGACGAGAAATAGCGGCTGACGGCTGAAATGAGGCGCCGAGATTGGTGGTCTTTGGTGATCTGACCGTCCAAACAGGCGCCGAAGCCTGTGGACACCGTGGACGGGACACCTTTCGTGTCGATTGAGAATCGGCTACCCTGACGTCTGGATGATGAACGCCGGATTCGAATTCGACAACTCGTACGCGCGTGAGCTCCGAGGCTTCTATGTGCCGTCCAAGGCGGCCGAGGTACCACAGCCGAGACTCTTGAGACTGAACTGTGGTCTCGCCGTGGAGCTAGGCCTCGATCCCGGAGTTCTGATTTCTAGCCACGGAGCGGCGATCTTCGCGGGCAACGAGACCCCCGAAGGCGCGAGCCCGCTGGCCCAGGTCTACGCCGGCCACCAATTCGGTGGTTTTGTACCGCGGCTCGGCGACGGGCGGGCACTGCTTCTGGGTGAGGTGGTTGACCGTAGCGGCAGGCGCCGCGATATCCAACTCAAGGGCTCAGGACGTACCTCCTTTTCGCGGGGAGGAGACGGCAAGGCCACGATCGGTCCGGTACTGCGGGAGTACTTGATCAGTGAAGCGATGCATGCCCTCGGGATCCCTACTACTCGAGCGCTCGCTGGCGTGACAACTGGGGAGCGGATCTTTCGAGGGGAGGAGCTTCCGGGAGCTGTACTGACCCGTGTCGCGGCCAGCCACATACGAGTCGGTACCTTCCAGTTCTTCGCCGCGCGCGGCGAGGTGGAAAAGGTAAAGCAGCTCGCCGACTACAGCATCGCGCGCCACTACCCGGAACTTCGCGATTCGGAGAGCCCCTACCTCGGTTTCCTTTCGGCAGTGCGCGACGCTCAGGCGCAACTGGTCGCGCGCTGGATGCATGCTGGTTTCGTCCACGGCGTGATGAACACCGACAACATGACAATTTCTGGGGAGACGATCGACTACGGGCCCTGTGCATTCATCGATGGCTACGATCCGAACGCGGTCTTCAGTTCCATCGATACCCTTGGCCGCTATGCGTACGACCAGCAGCCGTTGATCGCGCGCTGGAACCTCGGCAGGCTCGCCGAGACGCTCCTTCCGCTGATCGATGCCGACATGGATCGTGCGATCCAGCTCGCCGGTGACGCCGTGAACAGATTTGTCGATCACTATGTGGCGTACTGGCTCGGCGGAATGCGGGCCAAGCTGGGACTCTCCGATTCGGAGGACGACGATCTCGAGCTGGCGAACGGTTTTCTTGCCGCGCTTGAAGGTCAGAACGCTGACTACACGCTCGCCTTTCGCCGCCTGTCGGAAGCGGTTCGAGGCGACGATGCACCGCTACGCGCGGTCCTGGACGACGCTTCCGCCTATGATCTTTGGGCGGATCGCTGGCGGGCACGGCTGTCCCGCGAGAGGGTGAGCGCCGAAGCGCGTGCCGACGCCATGAACCAGGCGAATCCCATCTACATCCCGCGAAATCACAAGGTCGAGGAGGCCCTGACAGCCGCGGTGGAGAGTCGAACACTCGAACCCTTCGAGAATTTGCTCGAGGTCCTCGAGAACCCCTTCGACGAGAAGGAAGGGCTGGAAGCCTACGCATCGCCGGCGCCGGCGAGCTTCGGACACTATCGGACCTTCTGCGGAACATAGCTGTTCGACTCTTGATCGAGTCCATCGCCTCGCGTTCCGGCTCCTGAAGTTCC
>QIHU01000755.1 GCA_003231035.1 Acidobacteriota bacterium | reverse complement strand
TTGGGTCTGCTCGGCTGGCTATGAGCGGCCGAAGGAGGCCGACGAAGACTATGTGAGCTGGTCGAAAGGCTTTGCCACCCGCATTCAGCCAACTCTCCTAGCCAGGCCTGAGATCTGCAAACTCGTGCGAGGCTATAGCTTTGGTCTTCTCAAGCCCAAAGAGAAAATATCGCAGCTAGAAACCGGGGAAGATGAGCTTCTTAAGACGATCGCGTCGTCATTTAGGGTTGATCTGGCGAAGCAGTTCCTGGGCGTTGAGTGGCAAGGTGGCGCGTGGAACTCGGTTTCGCCGACCCACGAGGGTGGTTCGATCGCCACCCTCGGCGCCAACCCACTTCTCGCCGTGATCTCGGGTGCCCTTTTCAACCTCTCGGCCAGCGCGATTCTCGATCTGCCTCCGTTCAGCAACATGACCCGGGCAGTGATGTGGATCGACGATTTCCTGAAGTTTGAGCTGCACCACTCGCTGGGCCATCTGGAGAAGGGGGCGAGAAAATGGGCCAGAGTGCGCAGTGATGCCAAAGGTGGGAAAGGGGAAACTGGAGCGGGCGGTGGCCCTGCCGCCACGGTGCGCAAGGGGAGGACTCCACCGTCAGAGAATCTCGCAGCCTACACCTGGGGCTCCTACCTTCCGACTCTCCTCATGGGGTTGGTGATGGATGCTTGGATCCGCGACGAAGCCAATCCTGATGGCTTTACTCCTTCTGACCCAGGCTACAAGCCACCGCTGGTCAAGGCTCTTAGCACGGCGATTACCTCCGGTAGCTTCGATCACCGGACCGCACTCAAGTTAGCGGAAGAGCTGAGCCAGGCTGCGATCGAACGGATCGAAGCGGTCCGCAAGGCATGGTCTAAGCTCAGAGGGCCAGGCAAGTCCGAATCCGAAGGAAGCGATGAGCCTATTCATACCTTGGCTTCCGCTTGGGCTACCAACAGTGTCTGGGAGTTGCTGCCTGAGGAAGTCAAGAAGAAGGAGAAGAGCGTCAACAAGGACTGGATCGGTCTTGGCCTGCTCCAAGATGGTCACGGGGGCTCCGATGAGGTCAGGGCGATCAGTGACCTCAATCCCTCGGTGCAAGAGGCCCTGCGCCTCTTGATTTATGACGCCATCGACTATGTCCAGCTCACCCTCAGTTGGCCGGGCATGATTCAGACCATCCGCGCGGTGGAGATCGAATTGATCCCCCTAGAGCCGCCCAAGCCATCGCCAAGGAACAACCAGTAACTCCTAACCCGCCTTCCTGAACGCCTGCTCGACCTCCTTGGGCACCGAGATCGGGGAGAAGAAACGGGAGGGGTAGAGGTAATCCTCGCCGGATTCGTCCACCACGCGCAGGAAACCATCCGCTTCGGCGTTGGGGTCGTGGTGAGACTGGTAGATCTTGCGTAGCTCGAGCGAGGCGGGGTACTCCGAGTTCTCTAGACAGACTACATATGAGATTCCCGATTTCTTCATCCGCGCTCCTTGAGTCGCTTGATCTTCATCTCTTTGCGGCCGATTCCGTGCGCTTCGTACCAGTGAATTTCGGCTACCCGTTGCTGACCGCTTCCTAGTTCAATGATAGCCGTGCCTTTCCTTTTGCGCCAGCGACCCACTCCGTAGCTCTTGATCAGGCGCGGCAGGTCACGAATCGCGTTGCCCTCGGCAATGGTTGCCACGCTCCGAATCTCGGAGATCAACTGAAAGCCGGTCACAATCTGGATCTTACCTCCCGGATGCTCTGCATCTTTCGATGATCCTCCAAGATTCTCCGTCTTCGGCCTCCTTGTAACGAAGACAGCAGTGCCGCGCCTAACGGGATCAGAGCATGCAACGTCTCTACCACTCCCAACGATCGCTCCCCAGAGCTGCACGCCGCCGCCTGGCGGCCTGAAGGAGGCCCCGATGCCCGTCACTCCCACGTATCCAGGCGTTTACATCGAAGAAATTCCCAGCGGGGTACGCACGATCAGCGGGGTGGCGACTTCGATCGCCGCCTTTGTCGGCTTCTTCCGTCGCGGTCCGATGGACGAAGCGGTCCAGCTGTTCAATATGGGCGATTTCGAACGGATCTTCGGCGGCCTGGACCCTTTGAGCGAGGCCAGCTACGCCGTGCAGCAGTTCTTCGCCAACGGTGGGCCGGAAGCGTGGGTGATTCGCACCGCGAGCGGCACGGTGGCGCCGGCCGATGTCGACGTGGATAGAGAGGTCGGCGGGTCAGCGATGACCGTCACCGCCATCCACCCCGGCCTTTGGGGCAATAACCTG
>QIHU01000833.1 GCA_003231035.1 Acidobacteriota bacterium | reverse complement strand
AGGTGGCTGGGACTTCCGTAGGCCGCCAGCCCCATCACCTTGTACTCCTCGCCGAAGCGGTCGAAACCGATGAACTGGCACAGGGCGGTATAGAAGACGCCCAGCGAGTGCGGCCAGTAGGAGCGCCGCACCACGTCGATCGCGGTCCCCGCGCAGTCGGCCCACATCGAGGTGGCGAAGTCGCCAGCGCCGTCGATCGAAAGGCCGCAGCAGCGCTCGAACGGGGAGCAATAGAAGGCGCTGGCGATGTGCGCTCGGTGATGTTCGATCTGGTGAAACTTGCCGCGAATGGCCGCTCGTTCGACCCCTAGACCCTCCGCGATCCTCTCCGCCGTGGAGCGCACTTGGGCGTGAACCCCGAAGCGCCGCAGGGCCATGCGACCGGCGCTCCATGGGTGCCGCGCCAGATAGCCCAGCTTCTTAGCGAGGTTGGCTCGCGGGTCCCGCGCCACCGCGAAATCGGTCACGTCGCCAATCTCCGCCCCGGCCATCGAAAGTACTTCACGGATCGCTCCGGCGGGAAAAGCGGCCGAATTTTTCTGCCGGTTGATGCGCTCCTCGGCGATCGCGGCGAGAACCCCATCCTCGCCGAGAAGTGCCGCCGACGCGCCCGCGTGATCCGTATTCAGACCGAGAATCAGACGACTCATCATTCCCCCGACTTGTGGCGTTGCCTAGTTTCTCGTTCAGCCGTGCGCGGCGCCAGGACTTGGCGAAACAACTCGATGTGCAGCGAGCCGATAGCATCCCATGAGAAGCCGCGGTGGGTAAAGTCGAACAATTTTTTTCCCCGTGCCGCGCGCTCCCGTGGGTCCTCCAGCGCTTCCGCCAAGGCGCGCGCCAGCCCTTCCGCCGTCGCCGGTGCCAACCAGCCGCCGCCCCCGCCGACCACCTCGTCGAGGCCGCAGCGATCGGTGGCCACCACCGGCGTGGCGGCGGCGCCGCTTTCCAGAACCACGATCGACATCGCCTCGTGGCGCGAGGGGATCGCCAGCAAATCGGCGGCATGGAAGGCGGCCGACTTGTCCCTGCCGCCGATGAAACCCACAAAGTGAACCCGCCCTTCCAGCCCGTGGCGCCCGCTCAGCTCGGCGAGCTGCCCTCCCATGCCCTCGTCTTGGCCGGCCATCACCAAGTGGTGGCGCGGGAAACGGTCCGCGACCCGAGCGAACGCCTCGAGCAACAGGTCGGGTCCCTTAATCGGGTTGAGCCGGCCCAGGAAGAGGACGAACGGGGCGTCGCCCACGCCGAGCTTGCGGCGCGCCCCCGCATCGTCGCGAAACCGGTAGTCGGCGAGCTGGATGCCGTTGGGGATGATGCGGATCCGAGTGGGGTCGACGCCGAAGGTGGTGAGCCGCGGGATCTCGTCAGCGGTAATCGCGATCAGGCGCACGGCGTTGCGCACCATGGCCTTGCCGACCACCGTTTGGTAGCTCCACTTGAGCATCCGCGAGCGACCGAAGACCACTAGCGTGCCGGCCGGGCAGATGACGTAGGGTTTGCCCTGCCGCCGAGCCTGCCGGTAGACCAGAGCGTTAAGCAGGGTCCAATGCCCCATCAGGTGGACGACATCGGCGCGGCGCACCGCCTCCTCAATCCTGCTCGGAGTGACGAGGGGAAGCTGAAAGCGACGGCTGAGGCAAGGCAGCGCGATGACTTCGACGCCCGCCAGGGGCTGGAGGCGCTCCGGGGTCAAACCGAGATCCAGCGCCAAGAGGGTGACCTCGACTCCATCCACCCGCGCCAGAGCGCGACTCATTTGGAAGGTGCGCTCGCCGGTTCCTCCGCCCCACACCGGGTGCATGTTGGCTTTGACGTTGAGAACCCGCATCTCAGCCCTGCGCCGCCTCCCGCGCGGCGCCGGGGTAGGCGGCGGCGAAGCGGCGAAGCCCGTCGACCAACGGGAGGGGTTTTTCGAAACCCAAGTCCAGTAACTTGTGGCAGCTGTAGATCCGACGCGGATTGCTATCGCTTCGCCCCCAGCGCCGCAAGAGCAGCGCCAGTAGGGCCGACCGCAGGGGGAGCGAGACGACGGGCGGGCGGCGCAGAGCAAGCTCGCGGGCAAGGATTGTGGCGACCTCCCGGTAGTTGTTCTCCGGCGCCTCGTCGTCGGAGACGATGAACCGTTCACCGGCGAGGTCCTGGGGATGGTGGAGCAAGAAGAGGAGTGCCGCCACGACATTTTCGACACAAACCAGGTGCAACCGGCGGTCGGCCAGGAGAATCGCTTTCGCCCATGCGTGGAGCCG
>QIHU01000814.1 GCA_003231035.1 Acidobacteriota bacterium | reverse complement strand
AGAAGGGCTCGGGGCTCAAACGGTAGGTGTCCAGGGTTCCTCGTGCGGGCAGCAGGGCGAGGGCCAGTTGGGCCGTTTGGTCATCGCTGAAGAAAGCGAAGGGACGATCGCCTTGCTTCGGATCTTCCCAGCTGCGCAGCATGGAGCTGCCGTCAGTGTCGTCTTGACGCCGCCACGGGCCGGCGAACTCGGCTTCGGTGGCGGTGGGAGGCTCGTCGCGCTGTTCGGTGTGGCGGAGAAACTCACTGCGGAAGGCGTTGGGTGGTCTTCTGGAACTGGCCTTCGGAGTGCGGCTCTCTTTGGCGGTGGTGGTTTTGGTCGGCTTTGGCTTGGAGCAAGCGGGCATGATTGGGATTCCTCTTGATTTGGGGTTGCGTTTCCGCCTCACTTACGCCTATTCTGAGGCGGATTTAGGTCGCCGGTCAATGAATTCCTGAATTTCTTCGCCAAAGAGCGAAATGATTTCGCTTTCTGTGGGTTGGGGGCGGCCGGAGCGGCGGGTTTCGGATGACTGGGCGGTGCTATCTTCTGGGCCGATGAGTGAACTTTCGATCGACGACGAACAGCAGCTCGGCAAGGGGTACGACGGCCGCTTGATGCGCCGGCTGCTCGGCTACATCGTGCCCCACAAGGGGCGGGCGGCGCTGGCGGTGGTGTTGATCGTAGCCTCTTCGCTGCTCCAGCTGGTCGGGCCGCTGGTGACCGCGGTGGCGCTCGATCTCTACATTCGACCTCCCGCCGAAGGGGGCAGCGAGGGGACGATTTCCGCCGCCGCGGCTTGGTTCGAGCGGCTGACGGTGGCTCGGGGCCAGGGTGCCGGGCTGAGCGTCGGCGAGGGCATCGCGCTGATGGGGTGGATCTACCTCGTGGCCCTAGTGCTGACCTTCTTCACCCTCTACGCGCAGAGCTACGTGATGCAGGTCATGGGGCAGCGGATCATGTTCGATCTCCGGCGGCAGATTTTCGCTCGCTTACAGCAACTCCCCATCGCTCACTTCGACCGCAATCCGCTCGGCCGTCTGGTGACTCGGGTCACCACCGACGTCGACGCTCTCAATCAACTCTTCACCGCCGGCCTTGTCGCCATTTTTGGCGACATCGTCTTGCTGGGCGGGATCGTGCTGGTGCTCTTCTGGCTGAGCTGGAAGTTGGCGATAGTCGCCTTCGCGATCATCCCGCTCCTCTTCGCCCTGACCGTCTGGTTCAAGACCAGGGCGCGGCAGTGGTATCGCAAGGTGAGGGTGCGCATCGCCCGCATCAACGCCTTCTTGCAGGAGCACATTACCGGCATGTCCGTGGTGCAGCTGTTCAACCGCGAAGCGCACGCCATGGAAGAGTTCCGCAAGATCAACCAAGATCACCGCGATGCCAATGTCCAGGCGATTTTCTACTATGCGATCTACTACCCCTCGGTGGAGTTGATCACCGCTTTCGGCACCGGCTTGATCGTCTGGTATGGCGGCGGTAGTGTGCTGGCTGGAGTGCTCTCGTTGGGTGGGTTGATCGCCTTCTTACAGTATGCACAACGGTTCTACCGGCCGCTCGCCGATCTTTCTGACAAGTACAACATCCTGCAAGCGGCGATGGCCAGTTCCGAGCGGATCTTCGAGCTGCTCGACGAGCCGTTGACCATCGTCTCTCCGCACGAGGCGCACGCGCCGGAGCGGGTCGAAGGCGCCTTGGAGTTCTCCGGGGTGACCTTCTCGTATCTACCCGGCGAGCCGGTGCTGCACGATGTTTCCTTCCGCGTGGAGCCGGGCGAGACGGTGGCGGTGGTCGGCCACACGGGAGCCGGGAAGTCGACCCTGGCCAACCTCTTGTTGCGCTTCTACGATGTCGATTCCGGGGTGGTGAAGGTCGATGGCGTCGACGTGCGCCAATGGCGGCTCAACGCGCTGCGTGAGAGCATTGGCCTGGTACTCCAGGATGTCTTTCTGTTCTCCGGTTCCGTGGCCCACAACCTCCGCCTCGGTGAGTCGGGGCTAGACGACGCGCGCCTGCGCTGGGCGCTGGGCGAAGTGCATGCGCTGGAGTTTGTCGACAACTTGGAGGGCGGGATCGAAGCGGCGGTGCGCGAGCGCGGCGCGGGGCTGTCGGTGGGGCAGAAGCAGCTCCTGTCGTTTGCCAGGGCTCTGGCCTTCGATCCACGGATTTTGATCCTCGACGAAGCCACCTCCTCGGTGGACACCGAAACGGAGCAGCGCATCCAGCAGGCCCTCGACCGGTTGCTCGGGCGAGGCGTTTCGTCTCCGCACCAACCCGCCACGCGGCGCACCAGCCTGGTGATCGCCCACCGGTTGTCGACGATTCAGAAAGCCGATCGCATTCTGGTCTTCCACAAGGGCTGCCTCCGCGAGCAGGGAACCCACCAAGAACTCCTGGTGCAGCGCGGGATCTACCACCGGTTGTATCAGTTGCAGTACCAGGAGCAGGAAATGCTCGCTACGGCGTCTCGGCCGTAACCGCTTCGAGCTCGCCCAGGAAGGCGAACAGGTGTTGTTGGCGTTGTTGACGCTCTTGCTTGGTGTCGGAACCCACGGGATAGAGGTAGCGCAGGGTCACCAGCCGGTCGCCGGTGGGATGGACGGTATAGATGCGGAAGTCTTCGCTGACCCCGCTACCGTCTGAGTTGGCGTAGCGGCCGCGAGACTGGTAAGCAGTGCCGAAAGGACCTGATAGTTCAAGCGTGCCGCTGTAGACCCCTTCTGCTTGGGCGAGGATTTCGGCCTTGTGGCT
>QIHU01000787.1 GCA_003231035.1 Acidobacteriota bacterium | reverse complement strand
CGTCACGCCTTCTGGCGCCTCTACGGTCTCGATCTGCCCGACGAAGTGCTCAAGAAAATCTACTACCAGAATGCGCTGCGCATCGTGCCGGGGCTCGATGCCTCGCTCTTCCCGCGCTAGATCCGCGGTAGGTCGCCCTTGGGCCGCACCCTGTTGGCCTGCCCGCACGTCCCACCTCCGAGCAAGGCGCGACTAGAGGAGTCCCAGCTCCTGTTCTCCGCTCTTCCTCACGCCGATTCCGCACCCACCAGGTCAGCTTCCCCACCCAGACGTTGAGCCTGCTGCCGCGCGGCAGGAAGGCAAGGGCGGGGGCGCGACGATTGCCGATGACGGCCATCAATTCGAGGCTCGCCGCGTGTTCTGGATCGATCGCCAAGCCGGCGCGCAGCGCGCGCAAGGCCTGGCGGCGGTGGCCGATACTCAGCAGAACGGCGGCGAAGTTGAGGTGGCTCTCCGGCTGAAAAGGATCTACCTCGAGGGCATTACGGCACAAGTCCAACCCCTCCCTCTTGCGCCCCTCACAGCGGGCGATCGCTTGGCCCAAGTAGCCGTAGAAGATCCCCGGCAACTGCCCCGTCTCTTCCTCTTGCTGGCCCAGCCAGTTCAGCAACGCCAACCCATCGCGCCACTTACCCAACCGGCAAGCACCGATTCCACGCCGCAGCGCCTCGGCGGAGTAATCGCCGCGAGGAGCACTCGGCTGATGGGAGGAGACGAGAGGAGAATTAATGCCGTGACTATATCAGTATGCAGCGATAAGTCGGCGATTATCTTCGGCTAGAGGTCCAGCCAGACCTCTAGCCACCAGCCATCGCCCTCAGCGCCACCCGTTCGATGAAGGTGTCGTCCACCGTCTCTTCGATGGTCAGTTCCACATCGGGAATCACGCCGACTCCTTCGATGCGGCTTCCGTTCGGCAGGAGGAGTTCTTCCATCGGGTAGAGCAGCCGGTAGCCCTTTTTCAACTTGCACCACATCGCGCCGATGACCGAACCGGAGGTGTTGCGACCGATCAAGGTCACTTCGCGATTGTGGTGGACGTAGGCGGAGAACAGTTCGGCGGCGCTACCGCTGCCATGGTCGATGAGAATCGCCATGGGCCCCACGTAGCGGCGTAACTCGTTGCCCTCGGGCACCAGAATCTCCTCCCCCGCGGTGGCCGGGGAAGACTTGGAGGCCGTATCCTTGTGGACCATTCGGCCCAGCCCGGTGCCGGCGGGGAGCACCATCGAGGTGAGGTGGAAGTTGTTGCGCGAGAATCCTCCGCCGTTGGCTCGCAGATCGAGCACCAGCCCGCGAGCGCCGCGCCCCTGGATCTCGTCGAAGATCGATTCGACGACGGCCGGATCGTAGCTATGCGAGAAGGAATTCACCCTCACCCAGGCGATCTCTCCCTCCTTCCAGGTGAGGTTCAGCGGTAGGGCTGAGCGATGCTCGGCAAAGCGAATCTCCCCCTCCATCGCGGCGCCGGCCTGGTTCCACTTGAGCGACCGCGCCCCCTCGGCATTGGGCAACAGCCTTCCGCCGGGGGTAAAGAATTCCTCTTCCCGCCCGCCCTCTTCTATTGTCCAGCCGTCGGCCTCCACGAGTACATCTCCCTGGGCGATGCCCAGTTTCTCCGCTGGACCGCCCGGGATCACCAGACTGACGATCCGGCGACCATCCCCCAACCGCACGCTTTTCAAGCCGGCTCCAACCTCCGTCCCCGCCGAGTCCAAACGCGAAAGGGTCGGATCCATAACCATGAAGTGGGAGACCTGGTAACTGGCCAGCACTCGGTTGAGCGCCCGGCTGAACTCTCCCGCGGTCACAACCTGGCTCAACTCAGCCTGTGCACTCCGCAACCGGTCGTCCAGATCTTTGAAGTCCTGACCGTAGACGAAGGCTTTGTCCCCAACGCAGGAGACGAGTTTCTTGAGCAGCCTCTTTTGCTGGCGTGGGGTCGGCGGCCCGTCCGTCGCCACTTGGCCCCACGCGGTCAACGGTAGGCAGAGGGCGAGAAGGGCTACTGCGGCCAGTCGACCTTGGGGTGTGGTCCGGCAGCGCCTTTCAGTTTGCATTGATCTTTCTCCTGTGTTGACGGGATCTCATTCCACCAACCACTACACAATTCATGCCAGGAGAAACCTTCAATTCCACCCCCGAAACCGGCGGCCCGGATCGTTCGTCCCCGAACGGAGACTGTACGCGATCGGACACCATCCAAGCTTCCCGCCCCCGCTACGCCCTCTTGCGCTCCACAAACGCCGCCATAGTCCCCAAAGTCCGCAAATTACTGGGCAAGAACTCCGTCTCATCGACCTCGATCCCGTAGCTCTTCTCCAGAAAAGCCACCACCTGCATCAACTCGATCGAATCGATGATGCCGTTTTGCACCAGGGGCAAATCGACGTCCAGCCCCAGCGCCTCACTGATCCGCAGTTCCTCCGCCAGAAAACTCCGAATATCGTCTATCACCGCCATCAGGATC
>QIHU01000081.1 GCA_003231035.1 Acidobacteriota bacterium | reverse complement strand
TGGGTTGCTGAATCACTACTACCGGGAGGCCGCGTGAGCGGTGGGCCGATTGTTGGCACCCTACGGGCAAGCGCGAGCCTCCAAACGACTCGTGCCCGCCTACTCGGGAATGCAGTGACCGGCTACTCAGTCCCTGGGAGAGTCCCGCTCGCTATCGATAGGCGCTAGGATGCTTGCTCAACCTGCCCGATCGGAGGCCGAATGAGCTCTATATCCGCCCGACTAGACCCGTCCCCGTTGCGTCTCTGGCCTGCTATCGCGCTGCTTGCGATTCTCTGGCTCTTCCGCCTTTTGCCGAGGTTGATCGAAGACCCGTCGATGCAGCTTCTGATGGCCGCGTTCTTCGCCCCGCTCGTTTGTGCGGTGCTGATCCTCATCTGGTGGGTCGTCGCGAGCCGCGCGACTTGGCGCGAGAGGGTCTTGGGTCTGCTCGCCTTTTTAGCCCTCGCGGTGATCGGTTTCTTCGTCGGCCATCCCACGATCCGTGGGTTCGGCACCCTGGGCGCGGTCCAGTGGGGAGCCAGCGCGTTCGTCGTCGGTCTCGTGGTGTCCAGGTGGAGCCGTCTCGAGCGGCGGACGGCGATCGGACTGGTTGCGGCTGCCCTCGCGTTCGGCTACTGGGCCATGGTGCGGATGGACGGGGTCTGGGGCGGCGATTTCAAAGCCGAGCGCTCCTGGCGCTGGTCGCGCACGGCCGAGGACAACTATCTTACCGAGCGCGAGAGCCGCAGCGGTGGCTCGAGCCTCGACGAGCCGCTGGCCGAAGCCGAGTGGCCTGGTTTTCGTGGACCGGGGCGCGATGGCGTCGTGCCGGGTCTGATCCTCGCTGAGGACTGGCAGGCGCGGCCTCCTCGCGAGCTGTGGCGTATTCAGGTGGGTCCTGGATGGTCGTCGTTCGCGGTCGCGGGCCGGCGAATCTTCACCCAGGAGCAACGGGGCGAGCTCGAGGCCGTGGTCGCGTATGACGCCGAGAACGGCGGCCAGCTATGGGCTCACGAGTACCCGTCCCGCTTCTTCGAGGCGATGGGTGGAGCCGGCCCGCGAGCGACGCCGACCTTGGCCGGCGGCATGCTCTTCGCGCTCGGCGCCGAGGGGCTCCTGCATCGGCTCGAGCCGGAGACCGGCGAGGTGGTCTGGCGGGCCGACCTGCGCGAGGACTCCCAGCGGGAGCCGCCGACCTGGGGCTTTTCCTCGTCACCCCTGGTCGTCGACGGCGTGGTCATCGTCCACGCCGGCGGTGAAGGGGATCGGGGGGTGCTCGCCTACGGCGTCGACGATGGCCGGCTGCGCTGGGGTGCCCCCGCCGGAGGGCACACCTACAGCTCGCCGCAGCTATCGCGGGTTGCCGGCGAGCTCTCGATCCCGATGGTGACCGACGCGGGTCTGACCCTCTACGATCCGGCGGACGGCTCGGTGATGTGGAAGTACGACTGGCCGATCAAAGGCTACCGGGTGCTGCAACCGCTGGTCATCGGCGATTCGACCCTCCTGATGAGCACCGGCCAGGGGGTCGGCACCCGGCGCCTGGATCTGCGCCGCGAGGGAGCCAGCCTGGTGGGCGAGGAACGCTGGACCTCACGCGGTTTGAAGCCCGACTTCAACGACTACGCGGCGCACGAGGGCTCGCTCTACGGCTTCGACCCCAACATCCTCGCCTGCATCGACCTCGAGACCGGTGAGCGGCGGTGGAAGGGGGGGCGCTACGGCGCCGGCCAGCTCCTGTTGCTCCCCGACGCCTCGCAGCTCCTGGTGCTCGGTGAGAAGGGTGACCTCGTGCTGGTTCGTGCCACGCCCGAGCGGCACGAGGAGCTCACCCGGATGAAGGTGTTCGAGACCAAGACCTGGAATCACCCGGTGCTGGTCGGCGACCGGCTCTACCTGCGCAACGCCCAAGAAGCGGTGGCCCTGGCGATGCCGCTGGGTTGAGCCGGAGCGCAGCGGGTCGGGAAGGGACTTCGCGATGCCCCACAGCCGGCCGACAGGGCGTAACCTTGCCCGCACCTACTCGCTGGGCGAGGCCTTCGCGCCGCTTTGCGGCAGCACCTCTTTGGGTGCCTCGTCGGCGATGCAATAGAGAGCGTCCGCCGAGCGCAGATAGATCTCGCCGTCGACCAGCGCGGCCGAGGCGCTGAAGGTTCCTTCGAGCTCGTTGACCGCCAGGACACGGGGTTGGTCATCGTCGCTGAGGACCACGGTGGTGCCATCGCGGTCGGTGATGTAAACCCGGCCGGCGGCGGCGACCGGCGAGGCGTAGACATTGC
>QIHU01000080.1 GCA_003231035.1 Acidobacteriota bacterium | reverse complement strand
AGCCGAGCGCCTGGAGCCAGCAAGACTCGAAGTCCACCTGACCTCGCCGGTTGAGGTGAAAACTGAGTGGACACTGGTTGCAACTCCGCGCAGCGAGAAGCTGGAGCTGATTCGCCTCTCTATCGCCGGCACTCAAGCCACTTCCCTGGTTCTGCCCGTGGGTAGCGTATGGGAACTCGCCGGGGATCTCCCCGGGTTCTGGGTCAAGCGCCAGCTCGTCGAAATCACTTCCGCGTCCGACCCCAAACGAATCCAAGTCGAGTTGTGGCCACTGGGCACCTTGCGCGGCAAGCTGGCACCTTGCGCGGCAAGCTGCTCCCCGCCGAGAAGGGGGCTAAGCTGCCCAGCAACGTGATGGTGCGGACCATGATCCCGCCTGAGATTTTGGGCCGGCCCAAGAGCCTCGCGGGAGCGCTCACCTGCCCGGTGGCGGAGGATGGTTCTTGGAGCGCGGAGTTGCCAGCTGGGAAGCTGGACATCGCGGTGAGTTCCGCGGGCTTCATGCCGCACTACGCTTGGGCGGTCGAGTTACCGCCACACGGTGCCAAGGAGTTGCCAGCGTTCGAGCTACGCACAGGCGCCTCGGTCGCCGCTTGGGTGGCTATCGAGGGCGGCAAGATCGACCCGGAGAACTGCACCGCTCGGCTGGTACCGGCGACCCAGTGCGGCCTCGGCGCTGGCCAGGGGGTGCGAAACCAAGCCAGGGCGGTCGAAACCCGAGTCGGCGGCGACGGTTTTGTGCAGTTCACGGACTTGGCGCCGGGCCACTACGCGTTGGAGGTGCGCCACCCCGGCTACGCCACGGCTAGCGCTCCTCTCCTAGAAGTCGTGGCGCGGCGGGAGACCTTCCTACCCGAACCGATCCTTCTTAAACCACCCTTGACCTTGCAAGTGGAAATCGTCCCCAGCACTGCCCCGACGGGCGAGCCGTGGCGGGTCCGGGTGTACAGCTACTCCAACCCAGCGGCCAACGGGGGACGACCGGAGACGGTCTACAACGGGCTCGCCGATAGGGAAGGTCGGTTTGCGGTAAGCGATCTCAGCGCGGGCGAGTATTCAGTCGATCTTGACGATGAGGCGGGTAATCGAATCTATGATTCCAGCAGCGAACTCGGACCCTGGAAGCTAGAGACCTCCACCTCTCAGCGGATCGAAATTCCCCTAGTTCGGATCGAGGGTAGATTGACCTTGGGCGAAGAACCGGTCGCCGCCACGCTCCGGTTCGGTGGAAAGTCGGGCTCGCCGCGCGTTCGTCTAGAGAGCGACGCGGAGGGCCGCTTCACCGGCTCCCTCCCTCGAGAAGGACACTGGCCGGTGGCGATCCAAGCCGAAGAGCCGCATCTGGACACCATGACGACAGTGACCATTCGTCCCGATAGTGATGGAGCGACACGGGCCGACATCGCCCTACCCGATACTCGTATTTTCGGCCGTGTTCTGGACTCGCTCGGCCAACCTTTGGTAGGTGCCTCTGTCTTCGCTCTTACGGAGGGCAATATTCTGCAAAATCAGGTGGAGACCGACACCCAAGGAGCTTTCGAGTTCCGCGCGCTGCCGGAGGGAAAACTCACTGTAGCGGCCCATCAGAAGCGCTCCGCGTGCCAGGCTGGCCCCCACCGGGCCATCCTTGCCGAGGGAATGGAAATCGGCCCCATCCAACTGCGGTGCCAGGAAATGCGGCAGGTTCGCGGCGTGGTGGTTTCCGCGCGAGGCCCGGTGGCGGGTGCTTTGGTCAGGATGAACGCGCAAGCTCCAACCATCGGCAGCGGCGAAGCCGTCAGCGGCCAGGACGGCGCCTTTGCCTTCGACTTCCCAGCCCAGGCTCAACGAGCGACCGTCCACTTACGCGCCAGCGGGTTCGGCGCCCAACAACAAGAAGTGGTGCTGGGCAAGGCAGCGCTACGACTGACCTTGAAAGAGGGTATCGGCGAGGTCGCGATCCAGAACCCCTTCACCGATGACGACCTGTCGAAGCGTCAGCTACGACTCGTTCTGTTCGCGGCCGGCGTGGAGGTCTCGCTGGCCGGCACCACAGTCCGCACCTACCCCGCCGCCAACGACGAACTCGCTCGCCTGGAGGTCGGCCAGCTTGCCCCCAACGACTATTCGGCCTGCTATTTGCTCCCCTCCTCCACCCTCCCCGGATGGAGCCCTAGCGAAGAACCGGTCACCTGCGCCAGCGGACGACTGGAAGCCGGGGGCCGCCTCGTTCTCAGCCCACCGCGCCCGAAGTCGTAGGCTGGCACGGACCCGGCCGCGCCAGCGAACCTCCTACCGCCTACCGAACCGCCTTTCCAAGTCGGAATCGGTCATCTTCAGGACGATCGGCCGGCCGTGGGGGCAGGCGTAGGGTTGTTCGGCGGTGAAGAGTTCGGCGACGAGGGCTTCCATTTCGTCGGCGTGGAGGGGGTGGTGCATTTTGACCGCGTTGCGGCACGAGAGGTTGGCGGCGAGGGCGTCGAGGAGGCTTTGCGCGAGGTCGGTGGCGTCGCCGCCGCTTTCTTGCGCCAGGCTGAGGAGGATGCGTTCGGCCTCTTCGCTCTTGAGGACGGCCGG
>QIHU01000711.1 GCA_003231035.1 Acidobacteriota bacterium | reverse complement strand
GCCGACGACGCGCAAAGGGATCTGCGCTTCGGCGCAGGCGCGCACCGCCAGATCGATCCGCTTGTAGGGTGCCAGCGCGGCGACCACCAGGCAGTACTCATCCCCGGCGGGCTCACTGGAGGTGTCCGCGGCGGGGGTGAAGAACTCGGTGTCGACCGGTGGGGCGAGGACTTGCGCCTCACGGCCGTAGTAGCGCCGAATGCGCGAGGCTACGAAGTTCGAGTTGGCCAGGAAGCGATCGACCCGCGGAGCGCTGGTGACGTCCCAGCCGCGCAGTCCGGTCAACGCCAGGCCACGGGCACGGGCCACCAGGCCGCGGCGGCGAGGGAAGTAGGAGTGCTCTTGATCCCAGGCGTAGCGCATCGGAGTGTGGCAGTAGCAAATGTGCTCGGCGTCGGGGGGTGGAATGACCCCTTTGGCCACGCAGTGGCTCGAACTGATGATCAGATCGAACGGGGAGAGGTCGAGGTCTTCGATGGCGGCGGGGAAGAGTGGCAGGTAGCGCCGGTAGTGCTTGGCGATACCGGGGGCGCGCTGCAAGAAACTGGTGTGGATCGGGTGCGCTTCGAGTTCGCGGCTCACGCTGCCCTTGATGTGCAGCAGGGTAAAGATGGGGGCCTGTGGGAAAAGGCTTGCGATCGCCTCGAGGACCTTCTCGCCGCCGCGCATGCCGGTGAGCCAGTCGTGGACCAGGGCGACTCTGGGCCCCTGGGCGGACCTCCCGTCGAGTGGCTGTCCTCGCTCTGAGCCTCCGCCATCCGCCCTCATGCGGCTCCCCGCTCTTCGCAGGTCGCGCGCTGGCCGCTTCGCAACGCTCGCTGGTAGACGGCCAGCGTCTGTTGAGCCGCGCGGTGCCAGCGAAAGTCGCGGGCACGCTTGCGCCCGCGTTCGGCCAACTGCTGACGGTAGGCGGTGTCGGACATGCAGTGCGAGATGGCGAGCGCCATCTTCTCGACGTTGAGCGGGTCGACCAGATGGGCATAGCCCTCGGAGATCTCTTTGAGCGCCGAGGTGTTGGAAGTAATCACCGCCGTGCCACAGGCCATGGCCTCGATGACCGGCAAACCGAATCCTTCGTAGAGGGTCGGGTAGAGGAAGAGCGAAGCGCCTCGGTAGAGTGCTGGCAGCGCTTCCGTGGCGACGTGGCCGACCAACTGGATGCGGTCGCTGATGCCCAGTTGGCTGGCCCGTTGCAGAATCTTAAACTCCGAAGGCTTGCGGGCGCCGACGCAGACCAGTTGAGCGTCGAAAGTCTTGAGTTCCAAGGCGCGGGCGAAGGCCTTGATCACGTTATCGAGGTTCTTGTGGGGCTTTGGGTTGCCCACAAAGAGCAAGTATGGCTTGCTGATGGCCAACCGCTCCAGCCAGTCGTCGACGTGGCCGGCGGGTATGTCGTGGCGAAAGATGTCGTCAACGCCGTTGTAAATAACCTCGATCTTCTCGCCGCTGACCTGGAAATAGTCTTGCAGATCCTCCTTGGTGTTGCGCGAGACGGCGATAATCCGTTCGCCACGGGTCAGGGTGCTGCGGATCATCCGTTGGGCGTAGAGGAAGGCGAGCCGGTTGGGGAGGAAGTCGGGGTAGAGGAGGTGAATGATGTCGTGGATGGTGGCGACCGCTGGGCAGGGCAGGGCCGCCGGCAGAACATAGTGGGTCGAATGGTAGAGATCGAGCTTGAGCCGGTAGAGACGCCAGGACAGCGCCGCCAGTTCGCGTAGCGAGTAGACCGGGGAGCGCTCGACCGCGACGCGGAAGTTGTCCGGGAGGTCGGGGAGCTGATCTCGGCTCTGCGGCGCCGCGATCAAGACATAGCGATTTTCCTGATCGATCTCGGCCAGCCCACTCACCAGATGCGAAATGTAAGTGCCGATGCCGAAATCGTCAATTTTCCGAACGTCGATGCCGATCGTGTACGGCAAAAGATCCCTCCGCCTGATAAGAATCGGTCGCCCTATGTTACATCAGCATGGGCCGGGACCGCTAGTGAGTGGGCCCAATCATGGTGGCCAAGTGGGTTGACCGAGGCGGCTCGATGTTACCGTGAATCGGTCTCCCATTGGCTCCTCATTCGATGTATCCCAGGGCTCGTAGCTGGCGGCGGCGTTCGCGCTCTTGGGCGCCCTCCGGGAGGGCTGCGGACGGCCTTCGGCGAGTGACGTCGAGCCAGCGTTCGAGCTCTTCCTGGCACTGCTGGCCGGCCGGCGAACCGGCGGGGAGTGCTCGGCGCTCCGCGGGGTCGGTGGCCAGGTCGAAAATGCGCCAGG
>QIHU01000037.1 GCA_003231035.1 Acidobacteriota bacterium | reverse complement strand
GTCGCCAGCGTGCCGGTCACGGTGGTATCGGCTTCGAGGCCGATCGTCGTAGCCGCCACGACCTCCACGTTGCTGGGAATGGTGTCCATGTCGATGGTGGAAATGGTGGTTTGTGCCATCGCCCCGCTGGCGACCACCGCGAACACTGAGACGATCCAAACGCTGCTTCGCTTCATCTTGACGCTCCTCTCTCACGGTCGCCCTGTCCATGGCAACCTGTCGATAGCTTCTTAGGAAACGGTCCTAAACCTCGCACGGCGAGCACACCTCGCCAAGTCCAAGAATGGTTGGTGCGATGCCAAGTCTCCTCATATTAAGAAGAGCGCAAGGTCAGTGACTAGAGGGTCAACACCCACCCGCCACTATTTGACCGCCACCTAGTCAGGCTCCCGCAAACTACTCATTCCAAAGGACTTTACTAGGTGAACGCCACTTAGTCAGGGGTCAGCGGCAAGATGTACTGGTTGCTAGCCGACTTTCAGCGGCTTGATCCACGCCACCTGGTCTTGGATCGCTTCGCGTGCCGCCCACAGATCCACCGCGCGCTGCGCCTTCAGCCAAAACTCAGCAGAGTTGCCAAACAGGCGCGACAGCCGCAGCGCCATCCGTGGACTCAGCGCCCGACGCTCACGCAGAAGTTCGTTCACCGTTTGCCGCGAGACGCCGAGTGCTTCGGCCAGCGCGGAGGCAGCGAGTCCGCAGTCAGGAACAAAATCCTCGCGTAGCATCTCTCCGGGATGGGTGGGCCGAATCTCGCGCGGAGTCGTATTGGGAATGCTCATAACCTACCTCGTCTCAATGGTAATCGGTGATCTCGACATCGTAGGCAGCCCCGTTGGCGAACCGGAAGCAGATACGCCACTGGCTGTTGATCGAGATCGAGTGCTGCCCTTGGCGATCCCTAACTCAATGCGTGCAACCGGTTCCCCGGAGGGACCTTCAAGTCATCAAGCCGTGTCGCCAGATCGACATACTCCAGTTTGCGTACCGCTCGCCTGGCAATCTCCGGCGGAAAACGCCGCGCCTTGCCAGTGACAAAAAGCTCTTGGGTGCGCTTGTCCGCGAACGTCTTGATCACGGAGCAATCGTAACGCGTCACGTGACGCGCGTCAAGTTCGATCAGCATGCTCCGCCAATGAGGCATCGGTGCTCTGTCCAGGAGAACGCCCGCCCCATTACGGCAACTGCAGCGCTAAAAAAATGAACCCAAAGGCTTTACCCGCCAGAAGACACCGAACCAGGTAGTTTCACTATTTGAGTGGCGCCTTGCCAGCACCTCCCAAACAGAACCGTCAGGCCGCGTTTTGAGCCTCGGATGCGCTGATGATCTTCGCCAAGTCGCCAAGGGTTGCCCCCACCGTCAGCAGTGCCTTCATCAGCAGATCGATCGTTACAAATCGGTCCGCCACTTCCATCCTGACAATGCTCGGCTGACTGGAGCCCATCGCCGCGGCAAGTTGCTTCTGGGTCCATCCCCGACCCCTACGACGCTCCCTGAGACTGCGGGCGAGTGCGACTTTCATGTCTACAAGTGCGGCCTCCTCCTTGCTTAGACCGAGGAACTCCGCAGCATCGCCCACCTTCCAATCGCCACCCTCAAGCCGGGTACGCTTGTCTTTCTTCATTGGGAACCTCCCGTAGCTCTCGTGATTTCGTCAAGGCGCCTCAATCTGGTCTTGCAACGGTCAATCACCGACTTGGGAGTCTTCGTCGTCTTCTTCGCGAACACTTCCACCAAGACGATGGCATCGTCATCTACCCTGTAGATCGAACGCCAGTTCTGGTTCTTGTCTCTCACTCGCAGCTCATAGCACCTCGGACCGATGCTCGGCATTGGACGAGAATGCGGCAACGCCAGCGACTCGCCATCCTGCAACCGCCGCAAGAGGACACCAGTCTCGGTCCTAGCTCAAGCGAGAAAGGCGGAGGCCGAACCTCTCCGTGTAGCCAGACGAGCGGCTTGGACTTCCTAGCCACGGCGTCCACTCTATATCATATTTGATATTTCGCAACCTCCAAGGATTCCGCCGCTAGCTGGACTCTACTCGGTGACCTCCACTTAGTCAGTTCGGTTCAAAGTTCTGTTGTCGCGAAGCGCGTGCTCACTCTCAAATCGGCTGGCACCGGGCTGGGCGCATGCGAATACTTCTTTGTGTTCACATGTCTCGACTTCTGTCGTGACGTGCACTCCAATAGCGAGGGCGGAGTTCGGCAGGGCTTCGAGGGGAGCAAGTTTTCAATGCCACAGCTATCTGTTGGCAGAAAGGAGTCCTCGATGCTCCGTTTTTGGAAGGATTACTTCGTCTTAGCTACCCTTGCCCTGGTCGCTATCGCTCTCTGCTTGCTACCGGGAGTGGCTCTGGCAGTCCACTGCCCCTACGATCTGAACTTCGACAATGTCGTTGATGGAGCGGACTTGAGTATCGTTCTCGCTTGTTGGGGTCCCAATCCGACAGGAAGTTGCATCCTGGCGGACTTCGATCACAACAACTCTGTCGATTCTGGTGATGTCGGGAGCCTACTGGCTAACTGGGGTTCCTGTCCATAGGGCCGCGGCTCTCGAAAAGGTACTCAAAATGGTGCCACCCGAACGGTAAGTCGTTTAGATTCATCGACTTGAGAAAGAAGGGTGGCACCTGCTGCCGGTAGCTGGGCCTTGAAGGTAACGTCAAACGCAAGAACCCGCTGCTGATCGCAGCTACCCTTGAGCGTCTGCATGCATCCAACACCTCCTCTGCCCTACTCACGAAGGTGTGCGACAGATTGTTGTCCTTCGCGAGTTCAAGATAAGGAGCGGCAGCCAGCTGACCCAAGGATGCAGCACATCTTTAGATCGTCACCACCCAGCCGGTCGTGCCGCTCTCGCGGCGGAGCATGAGTCCGCGGGCAAGCCCGGCCGGAGTCCTCGACTCGGCCCGCGCAGGAAGAGCGGGCGAGCCTGTCTGAGGAACGCAGTGACGAGTTCTCGCCCGCCCGGAGCGGGCCGATACGCAGTCCACAAGCCTCTCACGCGGACGGTCGCGCAGCCGCGGGAGCGGCACGGCCGGCGGCCCCCGTCCCCCAGCGCTCACTCCCCCCGATCGAGCAACGAATAGACCGCCGGGATAATCAACAACGTCAACGCCGTCGAAGCGATCAGCCCACCGATCACCGTCAGCGCCATCGGGGTGCGCAACTCACTACCCTCCCCCAACCCCACCGCCATCGGCAACAATCCGAGAACCGTGGTCGCCGTGGTCATCAAGATTGGGCGCAACCGCACCCGGCCGGCTTGCTGCAACGCCGCGATCTTGGCCATGCCGCGCTCGCGACGCAGGTGGTTGGTGTAGTCGATCAACAGGATGGCATTGTTGACCACGATTCCCGCTAGCAGGATGGCCCCGATCAAAACCACCACACTGATCGCCACGTCGAAGAGATGCAACGTAGCCAAGACGCCGATCACCGAGAAGGG
>QIHU01000731.1 GCA_003231035.1 Acidobacteriota bacterium | reverse complement strand
CCGGCACCGCCCACTGACCATCGTCGAGGGCGAGGATGCCCCGAGGTGGTTCCTTGCCTGCCTGACGCATCCGCTCCAGCGCCTCGGTGCGGCCGTTACCGTAGACCAATGCCCCGAGAGTGGCGTCGAATTTCGGCGGGTCGCCGAAGCCGTGCGTTTCGATTGAACGGACAAGGGCGGGGAAGTCGTGGCGTTTCGGGTTCTGGTCCCACTTGCGAGCCTGAGGGAGGGGCACGTAGCGCAGCTCAAGTTGGTCAGCTCCAAGCTGTTCAGCTCTGGGTGCGGTCATCTCGTGACTGGACATCGGTGATTTCTCCGTGGAAAACGGTTTTGACCTCGTGGAGGTAGCGCAAGGAACGCGGTTGTGGACGCAGGATTGCCAGGTTGCACAACTCGGAGGCGCGGTAGATCGGTAGTTGATGACCGGCCAGTGCACCCGCGGGAACGTTGTCGGACACGAAAAGAACGTCGCAGCCCAGGACCTTGGAATGCACGCGGACGATGATTTCGGCACTGGCGAAAGTGGCAAGGTCCATGTCCTTCAGCCGTTGCCGCTCTGCTTCGCCAGGGTCGGAGTCCTGCGAAGGAGCATCAACTGTCACTCCGCCCAGGGTGAGCCGATCTCGCTGAGAATGGCCATCTACGGCACCAGCAAAACCTGCAGAAGGGCTTTTGCAGGTTTTGCAGGTGGCTTGGGGGGTGCCTTCCGGATTCCTCCGAGGATCTTGCAGGTCCTCAAGAGCACGCCACTCGGACCACTGCGGAACAAATTCGGTCACGACGACCTCCTCAAGACTTCCGGGTTGACTGACACGAGCCTCGTGGGCCGGCCTCCGGTCTGTCGTAGTTCGACGCGTGCCCAGCCGTACTCGGTCAACACCTCCAGTGCCCTCGAAACACTGTCGGCTGACTTCAGCTCGGACCATCCCGCGTTGTAGACCTCGCGCAGTGTCATCCCGGACACGATCGAACCGTCTCGAACTTTCCGCGCCATCGCGTGTGCAGCCATGTGATTGCTCTTGAGTTCCGCGGCATAGACCTTTCGCGCATGCTGCTCGAGGAATCCGCACCAGTCGGCTGCCCGTTGAGCCGCGGCCAAGGACACGGAGATCTCGGGGTCTGAGGTTTCAACCAAGTGAAATAGCAGGGCCAAACTCGGCATCAAGCTCCGGTACTTAGACAGGTGGCTTTCGAAGGCAGGGGCCTCTTCTCCGATCTCATTGGAGCGAAGGCGTAGCTCCAGGCAGGAAAGCCATTCGAAGAAGAGCGCCTGAGCGTCTGGAGCGAAGTGCACTGCAGGCACGGCCTCGCCCTCTCCGGGTCCTTCCATCTCACTGAGCCTCTGAAAGACCGCGAACACCTTCTCGCGCGCAGCGATGTTCGGGATTCGATCGACCAGAGTCCAACCTCGTCGATCCTCCGGCCAGACCAGGAGCTGGAACCGCTGCAAGAGCCCGTCGGCAGCATAGCCACCGGCCAGTGCTTCGGACACGAAGCGCGAGAGCTTCGTGGGCTGGATACCGCCCACGATGCTCAAGCAGAGGGCAGGAATGACGATCGTTCCACGCCCGATTCGATCGTAGGTGTAGGGATTGGTACCGTTCCAGGCCTCGAGGAACAACTCACGGTCCCCTCGCCGGTCGTCCCGCTCAAGGCCGCGAAGCCAACCGGCCAACTCGTCCCGTTCTAGGACGAGACCCCAAGGGTTGGCCTTGAGGAGCTCTCCGAGTTTCTCCGTCGTAGAGTCGTTGACCACGTACCGCCGCGCGCTCGAAGCCTGCTCGTGCTCGCGGATTCGGCACCGCACCTCGGTTAAGTCACCTTCGAGGTCCACCGCGGATTGGTTCCCTTTTCCCTTGTGAGCCTGCTTGAGCTGGTCCTTGATCGCAGCTTCCTTCGCCTTCAGCGAATCAAGATGAGCGCCAGTGGCATCTGACGATTCTTGGTGCAACTGTTGCGCAACCGAGGCCAAGTTTCGAAGAGGTCTCAGGCTCTCAGCGAGTGTTGGTGACTTCATCTTCCCCGGCCTCGCCACGATCCCGCCCCAGAGGTTGGGAACGACGAGCCAGTCGTCCAATGCCTTCGGGTGGATACCGATTTTTCGACCAACGACCCCTGAGAGAGAAACCAAGGCAGGGACGGCTGCGAGCTCCAACGCCACTTGCATCCGCTCACTGATGTCTTCGAGCCAGGGTCGGAGAGTCGGCGGGAGGAGCGCTGCTGGCAGCTCGGGGGCTTCAGGCCGCTGGGGTGGCAGAGGACGGAG
>QIHU01000573.1 GCA_003231035.1 Acidobacteriota bacterium | reverse complement strand
GAATCGAGAATCGGCAAGTTCGCGGGTTCGGCCGCCAGCCCTTCGCATCGCACTAGCCGTCCTTTCCGACACTGGGGGCAGACGGTGGGGTCTCGCCCGGTGAGCTTCTCGTAGAGCGTCTTGCAGTCCGTTGGAGCGGCCTCCTCGGCGTCGGTTGGCGTCGGCGCTTGAAGGAGCTTGCGGGCCAACTCGAGATTGCTCTTCCGATGCCGGTGAGCGAGCAGACCGAAGTAGCGGATGCGCACAAAGCCGGGCGGCAGCACATGCATCAGGAAGCGTCGCAAGAATTCGCCGGCTGCCAGGGTCATGGTGCGCTGCCGGCTCTTGCATCGGTAATCGCGCCATCGAAAGGAGACCTTGCCGTCCTGGATGGCGGTGAGACGATGGTTAGAAATCGCGATTCGATGCGTGTAGCGGCCGAGGTAGTCGAGGACCTTCTCGGGGCCGGCAAACGGCTTCTTGGCGTAGACCACCCACTCGGTGCGCCGCTGGTTCTGAAGCCAGCGCTGGAAGACCTCGGCCTGTTCGAGCTCTTCCAACGGGCCCTTGAGAAGAAGCTCGCCACGGCGATGCTCGCGCTCCAGGGCTTCGAGGAAGCGACGGCGAAAGAGACGGGAGAGCACACGTACCGGCAAGAAGAAACCAGGACGGCAGCCGACCCAGCGCGACCGATCGCGATCAAAACCCCCAGCCGGCACGACGCAGTGCAAGTGGGGATGAAAGCTCAGCGTCTGTCCCCAGGAGTGGAGGATCGCCAGGAATCCGATCTCGGCACCGAGGTGCTTGGGATCAGCCGCGATTGTGCGCAGCGTCTCGGCCGTCGCTCGAAACAGCAGGTTGTAGATCAGCCTCTGATTGCAGCGCGCGATGCGAGCCACCTCGCCCGGCAGAGTGAAGACGACGTGGAAGTATTCGACCGGCAGCAGCTCGTCCAGGCGCGCTTCGAGCCACTTCGCTTTGGCCAGCGACTGGCACTTCGGGCAGTGGCGGTTGCGGCAGGAGTTGTAGGAGATCTGCCGAGCGCCGCACCGGTCGCAGGCATCGACATGGCCACCCAGTACAGCCGTGCGGCATCTTTCGATGTCGCGCAAGACCCGCCTGTGCTGGCAAGGCACTGCAGCACCCTGGCCCTTCAGGAACGCCGGGCCGTAGCGACGCACCACCTCGGCGACCTCGAAACGAGGCCGGGACATCACAAAGTCCCGTCGGGCAGCACCAGGGTCTCCAGCGGATTGGGCGCCTCCCGCAGCTTCTGGACCGAGACGAAGGTGTAGCGTGCGGTGGTGTTGAGGCACCGATGACCGAGGAGGCGTTGAATCACCCGTATATCCGCACCGGCTTCCAGCAGATGGGTGGCGTAGGAATGGCGAAGAGTATGCAACGTGACCCGCTTCGTCAGTCCCGCTCGCTGCGCGACCTTTCGGCAAGCGTAGCGAGCGGACTCGCCTCGAAGCGGTCGGCTCTCCAGTTTCCCTGGGAACAGCCACTCCTGCGGCCGGCATTGCTTCCAGTACTGGCGCAGCAACCGCAAGAGCCGGGGGCTCAGAGGCACGAAGCGGTCCCGGAGCCCCTTGCCCTGACGCACATGAAGATGCATTTGCTGGCTGTCGATATCCTCGATCCGCAGGTGGGTGGCCTCCGCGGACCGCAAGCCGCATCCGTAGACGCAGCTCAGCAGGGCTCGATGCTTCACGCACATCCGAGCACCGAGAAACTGGGCGATCTCCTCGCGGCTCAGAACCACCGGCAGCTTGCTCCCGGTCTTGGGACTGAGAATGGTCACCAGAGCTTCGGATCGCCCAAGGCTGGTGTTGTACAGGAAGCGTAGCGCCGCCATGATCTGAGCCAGGTGCTGAGGTGAGACCTTGCGCTCCTGAAGCATGTAGACCTGGTACTCCCGAATCTCCGTGGCCCCGAGCTTCTCCGGAGATCGATGAAAGTACCGGGCGAAGCCGGTGACGTGGCGTAGGTAGGTGCTCTGCGTCGTGGGGGCGAGATTGCGGATCTGCATGTCCTCGATCATGCGTTGGCGAAGTGCGGTCATGGCGAGCGGCTCCTTTCAAAGCATCACGTGAAAGAGACGGGGCTGAGCCCCGGACGTGAAAGGAGCGTACGCCCCGCCAAAGGACGCACCGGACCGGGAAGGTGGGGGCCCTCGGTGACTGTTGCCTTAGCCGACGCGCCAGCTAGCTCGAGCGCGCTACAGACAGGGAAATACCGCGGAGCGGTTTAGTCCAATGTGGGTTCCGGGAGGCTGAATGACCTGCATTCAGTCCCCGTACCGGTCCCGGCGAGAGAATCTGGCGGTATGGCCCACATCCAGATCTGGTACTCCCGAATCTGCGTGGCTCCGAGTCCCTTTGGAGATCGATGGAAATACCGGGCGAAGCCGGTGACGTGGCGCAGATAGGTGCTCTGCGTCATGGGGGCGAGGTTGCGGATCAGCATGTCCTCGATCATGCGTTGGCGAAGAGCGGTCATGGCAAGCGGCTCCTTTCAAGACGTCACATGAGAGAGACGGGGCTGAGCCCCGGACGTGAAAGGAGCGTACGCCCCGGCAAAGGGCGTGCCCGGCCTGCAAGTTTCGAGGATGGGAGCAGCGGCACCCGAGCGGGGCCGCCGGTGGCTGTCGCAGAAGCCGAGTTGTCTGCTAGCCCGAGCGCGCTACAGAACAGGGAAATACCGCGGAGCGGTTTAGTCCTATGTGGGTTCCAGG
>QIHU01000250.1 GCA_003231035.1 Acidobacteriota bacterium | reverse complement strand
CCGCGGTGGGGGTCGCCTGCGGTTCTAGACAGTCGGGCGTATTGTCGGCATGCTCCCAAGTCATCCACACACCCTCGGGGTGGCCACTGGTGGTGCGGAAGAGGTGGAATCCGACCAGGCCCAAGAGCTGTGGCGTGGTCGAGAAGCCCTCGATCACCGCTTCCATGGTGAAGTAGCGATCCGCGTCCGCGGACGGGAGGATCCGCCAGGAGGTCTTGAGTTCGGTGGTGCCCGCGGGGAAGTCGCCTCCAGACGTAGTGCTGCACATGGAACGGCTAAATCGGATGTTGTAGAAGACCGCGTTTTTCTCTTGGTCGTAGATCACCGCGCTGCCGCCGGCCTGGCCGATGCGTTCGGGAATGATGAAGTCCTCGGAGTCGTCCACCGACTTCCTCGCTCGCACGAAGAGCGTTGGCTGAGTTGGCTGTGTAGTGCAGGAGTCGCCCGTGGCCATGAGCTCCGGGAAGTTGGCCGCCACTTGGAAATTTCTGCCGCCGGAACTGGTGGTGGACGGTGATCCGAGATACAAGAACCATTGCCAGGCGAATTGGTAGAACTGACAAAAGTCGGTGCCTCCGCCAGGGATCGTCTCAGGCGGGGCAGGGTCGGTCACCCAAATGGCCGAGGCCTGGCAGGAGGTTGTGGTGGTCACGGCGTACTGGCTAGTCGCTGTGGCTGCCAAGTCTTCGTGGGCCTTGGATCTATTGGACTCATCAGCACAGCCGAAGGCTAGTAAAGCGACTGTCACCAAAACCAGAGGTTTCCGTTCATTGCGATTCACTGCGTTCTCCTTCTGGGGTGTTAGCGGGCTCGCCCGCTCCTCTCAGTTCGTGGGCAGATGACAGTTGTGACAGGCCTGGGGCACGTCGACCTTGGGTTCGCCCTCGCAGGCGGCGGGTAGGTCGAAAGTTCCTTCAGGCGCCACCGAACCGGGCTGCCACTGGGTGTAGTCGGCGAGGTTCAGACCGGTGCCGGCGGTGGGGCTGGAGTTGGACTGCATGAAGACGACGGGGGTGCCCAGGTCGGAATACCAGGTCCAGAACACTTGTCGGGCGCTGAGATCGGTCGGGCACCAGAGGATCTTGGTGGGAACTTGGCTCGGGTTCAGAACCGTTTCGGGAGCGATCTGGGCGCGGCATTCGCAGTTGTCCACCGCCTGCCAGTCGGGTACTTGAGGTCCGGGCAGCGCCTGCTGGCACATCGAGACATGCCCCTGCGCGTCCTCGATACGGATGTAGCCGGTATCCCCGGTTAGCAGGGCCACCTGAGCGTAATCGGTCGCGGTGGGCGGGTTGTAGTAGAGGGTCGTATTCTGCGCCGGCAGCGTCCAGTCGTAGTAGATGCGAGTGGGGAACGGGTTGGGCGGGAAGCTGACCGCTGTCATGAAGGCTGTCGCTTGGACTTGGGTCGGCCAGGGCGGCGGTAGCGAGTCGATGGACGAGCATTCCGTGAGGCCCGGAATCCACTCTTGGACCTGCGCGATACGCTCCGGGTCCGGCTCCGGGTATCCGCCAGAACCAAAGAGCGTCGTTGCATCCTTGAGTTTGAGCGCCAGCATGGAGTCCCGCGCGGTTGTGGAAGTCGCGCAGCTCTCCAGGATCTCCGCCAGGTTGGTGGACTCCACCTCTTCGAACTCGGGGAAGTAATTGAAGGTGAAGTGCTCGTAGACCGGCACCGGGTTGGAGGGCGCGGCTTCCGCGTAGTACATGCTGCGGAACGGAAGACGGTTGTTCGTGTTGTACCAGAACCAGTTGGCCCCTTCACCGCTGGGCGTTTTCCACCAATCCTGGGGGCGATCTAGGATCGGGGCCTCGCCGACGCATTCCGCGCCGTCGGCGAGCCAGTCTCTCGTTGGGACCGTCACCGAGGAGTCGGCGGTCAAGAGGGTGCAGCTGGTGGGAAACTCGCCGCCTTCTAGCTGATAGAGCCGCCCATCCTCGGTCGTCAGCAGGTCCACATGGCTGCCATAACGATCGCTAAGCTTGAACCGAAACGCCTGGGCGCTCTCGTCGTAGACGAAGGATCCAAAAACGAGAACGTCGAGGAAGAAGTCCTGCATCAGAGCACTCGCCGTCCACTTTGCCGGAAGGATTGGGTGTGACGTCGAGGCACAGTCCGAGAACTCCGGCAGTGGCAGATCTTCACTCGCCGCCAGCGCCGCCTTCGGGGCACGCGGTGAGCGAGGTGAAGGTCAGCATGAGGCTGCACAGCAGCCGGAGCAGACTGTTCGATGTCCTGTTTCTCATTGTGTCTCCTTGCCCTTTTCCCCCTAGTGGTTTGATGCGGCAATCCATTACTGGATTCGGCTGACGAATCGGCGGCGAGAACAGGGCCATGGCTCCGAAACTGTGATGGGTCCCGGCGCGGAAGCGGCGCGCTGCGAAGGAACTCGGAGGCTGAGCTGTACTGGAGTTCCTTCATGCTAATATCTAGGACTCTCTCAATCAGCAAAGCCAAGGTAACTCCCCGATGGCGTTCTCACAGGATCCCGGCGAGATCACTCGTCTACTGCACGCATGGCATGGTGGTAGTAGCGCGGCCCAGGCAGAGCTCTGGCCGATCATCTACAACGAACTGCGTAGCCTCGCTCGCGGCGTCCTCCAGCGGAAAGGCAGAGGATCCCGGGACCAGCCCACCAGCCTGGTCCACAAGGCGTACCTCCGCCTGCTGGGTAGCGAGGTGGAGTGGAACGACCGAAACCATTTCTTCGCCGTCGCCGCTCGGGCCATGCGCTTCGTTCTCGCCGACGAGGCGCGGCGGCAGCTTTCCAAGAAGCGGGGCGAGGAAGAGCCCCTGACCCTCGACGGCACCTTGTCTGAGGTAGCTGATCCTCTGGCCCGCCGCCCCGAGGAAGTCTTGGCGGTCCACCAAGCCCTGGAGAAGCTCGCCAAGATCCAGCCGCGGCACGAAAAGCTAGTCGAGCTGCGCTACTTCGCCGGCCTGTCTGTCAAGGAGGCCGCGGAAGTCCTGGCGGTCACCTCCCGCACCGTCGTCCGCGATTGGAAGACCGTTCGCACCTGGCTCCACGGCGAACTCGCGGGCTCACTATGAAAGAAGCGCGGGGCCGGCGCGCCACTCCCCTAGCATCCGACCCTGAAAACCGACTCGACAAGATCATTCTCGAGGCTGCCGGCCTCGACGGGATCCACCGGGAA
>QIHU01000145.1 GCA_003231035.1 Acidobacteriota bacterium | reverse complement strand
TTGGCGGTGGCGAGCTGGACCGGCGCCAACGGGTTGGTCACGTCCAGCGCGTAGAGGCCGAGCGTGCCGCCCAGCTCGATGCCGGCGGTGTAAAGGGTGGTGCCGTCGAGAGCCATCGCCAGGACCGGGTTGCCGGCGTAGAGATCGAGGCCGGAGGCGGGCAGAGCCAGCGGCGCGGCCGGGTCGGTCACGTCGAAAGCCTCCAACCGGTTGGCTGCCACCAGCAGGCCGTTCTGGGTTAGCACCGCATCGGCGACCGGCCCGGTGACGCTGACCCGCGCCGTTTCGGCTAGAGCGGTCGCCACGGTGAGATCGAGTAGCGGGATCTCGACGGTCGCACCCTGCTGGGCGGGGACGACCGCGCCGAGGGTGCCGGCGATGGCGAAGCGCTGGGCACCCATCGCGAGAACCACGCGGGAGCCGGTGGTGCCGGCGGGAGCGCGCAAGCGCAGGAGGTTGCCCTTGTCGCCGGCTGTGTCAGCAGCGCGCAAGACGATCCGTTCGCCGCTTTCAACGCTGGCGAGGGTGACGCTAAACGAGCCGTCGGCGGCTACGGAGGAGGTGGCGGAGAGAGCGCCGCTCGAAGCCACGACGGTGACGGCCTCTGCACTCGCCGCGCCCAAGGCGCCGTCGATGCGGGTGCCGGTGGCGGTGCGAGCCAGGGTGACGAGCTGGCGGTCGAGCCAGGGCACCAAAGGGCCACTGGCAACGCCTGAGATCGCGTTTGAGTGCAACAACCACAATCGGCCGCCTTCGCTCGCCAGGGCGCGCACGGTTGGGGAAAAAGCACCGGTGCGCACTTCATCGACAAAGAGTCCTGGGGCTACCGGGTCATCGTCCACTCGGCAGATGGCCAGGTCACTACCGGTGCTTTCGACGAAGAGGGCTCGCTCGCCGATTTCGACCGACGCGCGAGGAGCAAAGCCGAAGCCCAGCGCGGCGAGCGCCGGATCGGATCCATCCTCTTGGGCGCGATGGAAGAGCGCCGCATCCACAAACAGCCCCCATACGGCCACATCGCCAAGAACGGTAAGGCCGGCGCCACGCCGCCCGCCCGGGCTGCTCTTCTTGAGTTCGATGGGCGCCGCCGGATCGCCGATGGCGAAGAGGCGGTATTCCTCTTGCCCCAGATTGGCTCTTGCCAAGCGGTGGAGCCGGCCATCGACCACCTCGATCTGGGCCACCGTCTGCCCCGGCAGGCTCGAGGTCGAAAGCAGGCGGGGGTTCCGAGGATCCCGGATGTCGAAGACAAAGTAGTCGTAGGGGCTAGCACCGTTGACGGCGTGGAGGTAGCCGCCTTCGATGGCAAGGTCGGCGAAGAGATCGAAGAACCCACTCAGCAGTGCGAAGTCCATCCCGGGCAGATGGACCGGGTTGGCCGGATCGCGCACATCGATGATGCGCAGTGTCCCACCCTGACCCAAGGCCACTACGCCGTCGCCCACCGCCATGGCGCTGGGAGCAGTTTCGAGGAACGGGAGCGCCGACATGCAACTCGTCTCGCAATCGTCAAAGCAGACCGATACGCTCGCGTTGCAAGCAGCCTGGCAGGCCACCGGGTCGGGGGCGAGCGTGCAGTCGTCGAGACACTGGAACCGGATATCGTTACAGTCCGTGTCGCATTGATCCTGGCACCCCACCGCATCGGTAGCGATCAACTGGCCTGCCAGCAATGGATCGGCGGGATCGCTCAGATCGAACAAAGAGAGGGTGTGGCTCAACGGCGGCGGCGCCCCCACGGTGGCGAAGATGGGTCCGAAGTTCGGGCAGTCGCACACCGCCAGCAGCTCGCGGCCTACCGCCATGGTGAGGAAGGGTTGCGGGCCCTCGAAGGTGATCGTGGCCGGTGTGCTGCCCCCTCCGCCGAACGGCCCCACGGTGACCGCTGGGCTCACCAGCGGCGTGGCATGGCCGTCGGTCGCCACCAGTTCGAAGGTGTCGCCGACCAACCCGGCGAAGGCAAGAGAGAAGGAGCCGTCGAGGGCGACCGCGCCGGTGGTGACTTCGCCGGTGGCCAGGTTGGTGAGGGCGAGGGCGATGGGCCTATCGGTGTCGAGGACGGCACCGGCCTGGCCGAGCAACTCGGTACCCAGGAGGCCCAGTCCGGGAGCGATGAGGCCGGCGTCGATGGCCGGCGGACCCTGGTTGGGCGCCTCCAAGACGACGTGGATGGTTGCCGCGTGAGTCGACCGCGACGATCTCAATCGGCAGATCGCTCGGGCCGGTCACGGTGGGCGCCGGCAGGGTCGCGGTGTAGGGCGCGGTCGAGTCGGAGGCCACCTGGCCGCCGAGCTGGAAGCTCACATTGCTGACCCGGAGGTTGTCGGTAACCACTGCGCCGATCGACACCGGATCTCCAGTCAAGACGACAGCACCTTCGGCCGGAGTGACGGCGCCGAAGACGGGCGGCTCAGTGTCGTGGACGATGGTCACCCGTTGCGGCGGCGATTCCACGAAATTGCCGATCTCATCGATGACTTGCACCACCACCTCCAGAAAGAGGGAGCTGGTGTTGGGGTGGATGAGGACCGAGCGATCCAGCACAAAGCTCGTCGCACCGCCGGGGCTTTGAACCTCGGCGACGTTCAGTGCCCCGCGGAACAGAAGAACGACTTTGGAGAGCCCCGAAATATCGTCCACCGTACCGGCAATGACGACTTGCTCACCGGCGAAGACGGTGTCGGCGGGCGTCAGGGTGAACTGAATCACCGAAGGCAAATCGGCCCGGATGGCCCGCGTCTCAATCACCGCCGCGCCGAGGTTGCCGGCGTCGTCCAGAGGAACCGCCGATAGCTCAACGCTACCTGCCGCTACGTCGGCTGTGCTCGGCGTGTAGAGCGCTTCATAGGGGGCGGCGGTGTCGGTCACCAGAAGCTCGGCCCCCTTGAAGAAGCTGACCGAGACGAGGTCCGGGGTCGCCACGGGCGTTGCGGTGAGGGTCACCTCAATGCCTTCGCCCAGCGGCCCGGCGGGCACCGCTAGAGACACCACCGGCAACTCGGTGTCGACCGTGTCGAAGGTCGCGACGAAGGGCGCCATCGAGTTGCCGGCGAGATCTTCGATCCCTTGCAGGG
>QIHU01000131.1 GCA_003231035.1 Acidobacteriota bacterium | reverse complement strand
GGGCGGGGTGAGTGTCACCCTCTCCTGCCGCCACTTAACGCCAAAGCCGACCTCGGCGAGCAGTTGCGCGAAAAGCCGCGTATCTTGCGCGGCCAGCGGCCGATGAACGATCAGCGGCAGCCGTCCGATCAAGGCCAGATCGAAATAACGGTGGGTCAAACTCTTCGAAGACGGCGGCCGAATGCTACCGCGCGCGACCCCGCCCGAGGCCACTCTTCGCGGCCGCGCAGTCACCGCCTGCGACTCGGATCCCTTCCCGCCAGATGTAGACATGGCGCTAGTCTACCCCGTTCGCGCCAGCGCTTTAATAGGCACGCGACAACACTACCGAGGAGGCAACCATTCTAGACACCGACTGGTGTACCAAGCCTCATACAAGTGCACTTCACCGCCGCGCACCGTCCACCGCCGCGGCTCGTGAAAGTGACCGAGAAGCAAAACGTCATGCCCTTGGGCCAACCGGCGTTCGGCGTAGGCACGAATCGCCTCTTCGGGGATGCGCTGCTTGTGTTTGAAGTTGGTATCGGAGAGTCGCCGCTCGGTCGAGCCCACCAGCTTCGCCGCCAAGCGACGCGGCAATCGGGTCCAGAAGAAACGACTCGCCGCACTCTTCGACAGCCAGCGCCAGAAGCGGTACTGGTAATCTTTATCGTTGAGCCCGTCGCCGTGAACCGCCAGGTAGCGCACGCCGTCGACCTCGAAGGCCACCTCGTAGCCGATATGGTCGAAGTAGCGTCGGTAGGGGCTATCGGCAATGAAAAAATCGCGATTCCCCTCGATGTAGTCGACCCGGATTCCGCGCTCGCGCAGGCGAGCCAGCAGCGGCAAGACCTCCGCGATTTCCGGTGTCTCGTAGCGCCGATCCCCGAGCCAGATCTGGAAGATGTCGCCCAGGAGCAGCAGGTGTTGGCAGTCGCTCTCCAACAAGCCTTCCAACTGCGCCACCAGCGGCCCGGCCTCTCCGCCGGGGCCGCCCAGGTGGCTATCAGCGACTACGGCGACTGGCATCGATCAAACGATCGAGAGCTTGGGCTGCTCGGCGTTCTTCGCCACCTGCCGCAGCACCGCTTCGGCCACCTTGCGGAAGGCGTCCGCGTGGCTCCCCTCCGGTTCTGAGACGACGATCGGCACCCCGTTGTCTCCCCCTTCGACAATCTTAGGGTCGAGAGGAATAGCGCCCAGGAACGGAGTCTTCAGGAGATCCGCGGTGCGATGACCGCCACCGTGCTTGAAGATATTGGTGGTCTCGCCGCAGTGCGGACAGGCGAAGCCGGACATGTTTTCGATGATGCCGATCACCGGCACGTCGACCTTGGTGAACATCGCCAACCCCTTGCGCGCATCGATCAGAGCCACATCCTGCGGCGTGGTCACCACCACCGCCCCCGACAACGGCACCCGCTGGGTCAAGGTCAGTTGCGCGTCGCCGGTGCCCGGCGGTAGGTCGACGATCAGAAAGTCGAGTTCACCCCACACCACGTCGGCCAACATCTGTTCGATCGCCTTCATCACCATTGGCCCGCGCCAGATGACCGGAGTATCGGTATCCAGAATAAAACCGAGCGACATCACTTTGACGCCGTACTTTTCAAAGGGCAGGATGCGGTTGCGCTCGCCGTCGATCCGCGGCTTGCCTTGGATGCCGAACATGATCGGTACCGAAGGTCCGTAGATGTCGGCATCGAGCAGGCCGACGGTATGGCCGAGCTGGGCCAAGCGCACCGCCAGGCTGGCGGCCACCGTCGACTTGCCCACTCCGCCCTTTCCGCTGGCCACGGCGATGACGTTCTCCACACCGGGAATTAGGTTCGGGTCCTGCATGACCGCCTGCTGCTGGGCCTGCTCCGGCTTGACCGGCACGGCGACCTTCATGTTGACCACGACCTCTTCAACCCCATCGGCGGCGCGCAGAGCGCGGTCCACATCTTCCTGGATCTGGCGGGCGGCCGCTTGATTCGCCGTCGCCATGTGAAGATCGACCGTCACCGAACCTCCCGAAGCCTCGACGCTCTTGACGAAACCGAAAGAGACAACATCGCGACTCATCCCTGGGAACTTGACGGTGCGCAGCACCGCCCATATCTGTTCTTTAAACTCGCTGCTCATGGGTGTTTCCTCTGCGGTGAAGTGCGGGGTCCGTTGGGAGGGTCATTCTACCAGGGGTACATCGGCGAGAACCGAGATTCGGTGGCGCACGTCGTCAACCAACTCTTGGCGCCGGCGCCGACGAATACCAAAGTCGGCCGGGTCGACAACGGTACCGAAGTGAATCTGGATCCGACCTGGCCGCACTCGCAGACTTCCCCGCGGTAACACCCGATGAGCGCCACGGATGCCGATCGGAACGATCGGCACTCCACTGCGCAGCGCCAAGAGAAACCCTCCGCGTTGAAAGGTACCGAACGAGCCGTCGCGCGAACGAGTACCTTCGGGAAAGAAGAGCACCGAGGCGCCGCTTTGCAGCCGCGAAGAGGCGGCGGCGAAAGCCTGCTTGGCCCGGCTTCGATCACTGCGATCGATGGGGATGAAGCCGCCCGCGCTCAGCGCCCAAC
>QIHU01000538.1 GCA_003231035.1 Acidobacteriota bacterium | reverse complement strand
CGCCTCGCGCTTGCCGTAGGAGGGCGAGATGATAGAGGCTCGCCGCCCGTGACCACTGCCACCGTTGGCGGGTTGCGTCGAGAGCGACGAGCTCGTCGAGTAGTTGCTCTCCCCGTTGCCAGGCCCCGGTCGCGGAGTGAAGGTCGCCGAGGGCAAAAGCGACCCTACCGAGATTGAGATGGCTCCAGGCCAGCTGATAGCGCCATGAGGTGTTGGCGGGATCGTGAACCTCGAGCTCGGCTGAGATCTCTTGCATCCTCGCGAAGTGTTCCCGGGCTGCCCGCGGCTGGCCCTGGTTGAAGAGGAGGATCCCCAGGTGGCCGTGGCTGGCGCCGAGGCGCTCCTGGGCGGTCGTGTTCGTGGGCTCGGCGGCGACCAGAGCGCGGCGGATCTCAAAGTCAGCCATCAGGTGTTCCCCCGCGGCGTCGAGGTGGCCCAGGGCCTGCAACACCACCGCCACCGTGTTGTGGGTAGCCGCGAGTTCGGATTGCGCGCTGCGACTGTCCGGGTCGGCCAGGACCAGCTCTTTGTCGAGGGTCAGGGCGAAGTTGAACTGCCAGAGTGCCTTGTCGAGTTCCCCCTCGGCCTCGAGGATCGAGCCGAGGTTGCTATGCGCGTAGGAGAGCTCACGCAGCCAGTCGAGGTTCGCGGGATCCATCTCAACCAAAAGCTTGGACACCTCCAAGTAAGCCTCGAAGGGCTCCCGGGCTCCGGCGAGGTCGCCTTGCTCCCAATGCACGAAGCCGACCCAGAACTGGCTTTGGCCGAGCTCAAAGAGCCGTTCACCGTCGTCTGGATCGAGCTGCGCCAGCCGCTTTGCGAGGGCTAGGGATTGCTCCATGGGTGCCGTCGCGCCGGCCAGGTCACCCTGCCGGATCCGCACGTCGCCGATCTGGTACAGCATCCGCGAATGTCGCAGGAGTTCCGCTTCGCTGAGCTGCTCTTGCGGCACCGCCGCGAAGTAGGTCGTTGCCGCGCCGCCGACGTCGCCGAGAATATCGAGGCGGCCCAGGGACTCGAGCTTGTCCCGCAGGTCGACCACCATGAAGCGGATCAGTTCTTCCGCCTGCCCCTGGCGCATCTCGGCGCGCTGCCGTGCCGCGTCGGCGCGTACCGCTAAGACGGCCACCGCTATTGAAGCGACGACCAAGGCCGCCGCGGCGGTAGCCGCTACGCCGGTGAGGAGCTTGTTGCGCAGCACGAAGCGGGTCAGGCGGTAGGCGAGGCCGGCGGTGTAGGCTTCGACCACCTCTCCGTCGAGGTAGCGTTGCAGGTCCGCCGCCACCGCCCGGGCCGAGCTGTAACGCTGGTCAGGGTGCCGAGCCACGCAGCGCAGGATGATCGCTTCCAGCTCCACCGGGAGAGCCGGGGCGATCTGACGCGGAGGCGGAAAATCCCGGTGTAGGGTGTTGCGAAGAGCCTCGACTGTCGGCTGGATCGCGAACGGCAGCTGGCCGGTGAAGAGCCGGTACATGGTGACGCCCAGGCTGTAAACGTCGGAGCGTCGGTCCTCCACGGCGGACGGGTCGCTGAGGCGCTCCGGGGCGATGTAGTAGGGCGAGCCGGCGACCACTTCGGTCGCCATCGCCTCCCCGTCCGCGAGCTCCACGGCGAGGCCGAAATCGGTGACCAGGGCCACGAGCTCGCCATCCGGGGTCTCATCGACGAGGACGTTCGAGGGTTTGACATCGCGGTGCAGTAGGCCCTCCCGGTGGGCGGCGTGGAGACCTTCGGCGACCTGTACGAGAAGCCGGGCCTTCTGCTCGAGGGAGAGAGCGGCGGCCTCTTCCAGGGTGCCTCCCGCGATGTAGCGCATGGCGATGAAGGGTTGACCGCGAAGCTCACCGCTATCGTAGATCTCGAGTACGTGGGGGTGTTGTACCCGGGCCTGAGCACGGGCCTCGCGAAGGAAAAGGCGGAGGATCGAAGGGTCCTCGTGGGTGAGGAACTTGAGTGCTATGGGGCGGCCCAGCTGGTGGTCGAACGCTTTGAGGACCCTCCCCATCCCTCCCTCGCCGAGCCATTCGCCAAGCTCGTAGCGCTCGCTTGTAGGGAGGGCCGCTGCTGGTGAATGTTCCTCTTCCTCGGTCGCGAGATCGTCCAACCGGGCCGCTGCCGGAGTATCGAGAAAGGAAGTAGGGAGATTCTCGGCGGCGGTGATCCGGCGGCGGGCCTCGTCGGCTAAGTGGGGTTCGCTAGTCGCGACGGCACACAGGTACTCTTCCCGGTGGATCCCGTCGAGGCCGGCAGCCTCGAGAATGATCTTGTCGAGTCGGTTTTCAGGGTCGGATGCTAGGGGAGTGGCGCGCCGG
>QIHU01000207.1 GCA_003231035.1 Acidobacteriota bacterium | reverse complement strand
GCCCAGCCGGCGACCCCGACCTCGCCGGCTGTGGCCGCCGTCCCGGCGGGCCGGCAGCGACAGATCACACGCTTGGCCCCCTTCGGCGTGCCCACGGCGCCCGAGAGCGACGACCCTGAAGCGGCCGACCTGACGGGTTGGTTCAGGGTGCTTGCGGCGCTGCCGGGGATCGATCAATCGGAGGTGCGCCTAGAACTCAGTGCCATCACGCAGAGCGGCGCGCTGGTGCAAGAACTCGGCCCCAAGACGGTCGACGGGATGCCGCTCGCGCGGCTCTCTGGCACGCTTGAGAATGGCGGCCTGGTGCTGCGCCGTCTCTCTGACAACCGGCTCCACGACGGCTACTACCGCTTCCTCTCAGAGCCGGTTGCGGTGCTGGCCGATCCACGCGCCGCGAAGGGCTATAGCCGCCGCTCGGACACAAAATGCGTGCGCTGCGATCAAACGGCCGAAGGCGTTCCCACCGACGCCCGCGAACTGCTCTCGGGCACGCGGGTGCGGATCGACTTCTCGGAAGATCTCAAGTTGCTGCTGGAACCGATCTACGGCGCCGAGAAACTCCTGGCGGCCCGTCTTGACCTCGACTCCGTGCGCTGGGAAACCGCTCCCGCCCACCGCCAAGAGCCGACCCGCAACCCGAGCCTCTCGGCCGGCGACGCCCCGCCGGGCACCCTCTTGCACTCGGGCGAGATCAGCCACGACAGCGTGGACCTCTTCATCCAGGGCCGAGGCTTCGACTTCGCATTCGCTCGCAACATGCGCACCCAAACGGTGGGCAACTCACCCCTGGGCGTGGGCGGCGACCATGTTTACCGCCAGCGGTTGCGCGAGCTGCCCAACGGCAACGTCGAGTTCCATGACGGCCGGGGACGCTGCGAGCTGTTCAAGAGTGCCGCCAACGCCCAGAGCACCACCGACGGCGGCGGTTGCAACGATCCCGGGATCCCGGCAGCGACACCGCTGGACGAGGGCGCCTTCCAGTCGCCGCCGGGCCGTTTCTGGGAGCTGAAATCGACCGCCGAGGGCTGGCTGCTGACCAGCGCCGGGCGCGGCCGCCGCCGGTTCGATCTGGAAGGACGGCTCCTCGCCATCGCCGATGCGATCCGCGAGAGCACCGACAAGGGCAACGAGATGACCTTCCACTACAACCCCGCCGCTCAGCTGGCACGGGTGGTGGACACCCTGGGACGCGATATTTATTTCGAGTACGACGCGCTCGGTTTACTGGCCACGGTGCGCGACTTCATGGACCGCGAGGTCGCGTATGACTACGACGCCGACGGCCGCCTCATCAGCGTCACCTCGCCGGCCGTGACGGCCGGGATCGTCCCCTCCTTCGCTGGCTTGAAGAGCGAGTACGGCTACGCAACGCCGGTGCCGGCCGACCTCGCCCAGTACTTGACCGGCCGCGACAACTGCACCTCGGCCACCGATTCCAAGGGCCAACTGTGGCTTCAGACGACCTACACCGACGCCGACGGCGACGGCCAGGCCGACGAAGCGACCGGCTTCACCTGGGGCGAGGACACCCTTTCAATCGGCTACGACTTTGGCGGCCGAACCGCCACCGTGACCGACCGTCGCGGCAACATAAATCTTTACACCCACAACCCGGCCGGTCAACGCACCCAATGGAAAGATTCCAGCAATGCGATCTTCACTGCCACATTCGACAAGGAAGGGCTACGCACCCGCTCCACCTCGCCGCTGGGCCGAGTGAGCGCCTACCAGTACGGCGAGCCCTGCGCGGGAGCCGCGCCCGCCGAGATCCCTCGGCGCAGCCAAGGCAACCTGACCTGCACCACCGTCGTCGGCGACAGCCGAGGCGCCAACGGATCGGATTCCGTCTTGCAAACCGCCATCGAGTACGAGCGCGACACCAACCTGCCCCTCAAGATCACCGACCCGCGCGGCGCGATCACCAAGATCACCCGCCTGAGTAACGGCCTCGCCGAAGTCGTCACCGAGGCTTTCACCCAGCCCGAGGCACGCACCACCACTCACACCTACAACAGCTTCGGTCAGCGTGTGGAAACCCAGAACCCAGTAGGCAACACTACTCGCTTCACCTACTTCGCGACCGGCGCGAGCGAGGGCTACCTGCAAAGCGTAACGGTCGACCCGCCCGGCTTGGGCGCCGATCCCCTGGCGCTAGAAACCCGCTTCGAAACCGACGAGCGCGGCAACACCACGGCGGTGATCGATCCGCGCGGCGTGCGCCACGAGACCACCTACAACAATCTCGACTGGGTGGAGGAGCGCATCGCCGCCGCCTCGGCCGCCACCGATGGCAGCAACGCTCCGGCCCTTTCCT
>QIHU01000470.1 GCA_003231035.1 Acidobacteriota bacterium | reverse complement strand
TATGGCTACTACGGTGGACGTCACTACTCCTATCCGTCGTACGGTCACTTCGGCTTCTTCCGCTTTCCGTTCTACAGTTACGGGTACGGCTATGGTTCTGGTTACGGCTACGGCCGTGGTTATGGCTCGCGCCGAGGCTACGGTTACTCGGGCGACAGTGGCGACGGTTGGGGGGCTCTAGATCTGGACGTGAGCCCCGAGAAAGCTCAGATCTACATCGATGGTCAGCGGGTTGGGGTGGCCGACAATTTCGACGGTTTCCCGGGTTATCTGTGGCTCGAAGGGGGCACCTACGATGTGGTGATCTTCAAGGAGGGCTACGAGACGATCTCTCGCCAATACACCATCTATCCTGGGGTGGTGATCGATGTCGAAGATGCCATGGTGTCCGGCGAAGCGGTCTTGCCGGAAGACTTGATGGCGAAATCCACCGCTCGCCGCGAGCAACGACTCAAGCAAGATCGCCAGCGCGCGGCGCGAGTTCGCCTGAGCCAGGGTGAACAGACCTTCGATGCGCGCGGCGAGCCCGGTCGCTTGGAGCTGGCGGTGGAACCGAGCGACGCTTCGGTCTATCTAGACGGTCGCTTCCTGGGCACCGCTGAAGAGCTCTCCCGGCTGCACTCGGGCTTGATCATCGACGCTGGTGACCATAGCCTGAACGTCGTTCATCCTAGCTACGAAGATGAAGAAGTGGAGTTTAAGGTCGAACCTGGAGGCCAGGTTGACCTCTCGGTGGAGCTGGAAGAGGGATAGCGGCCAAAGTATGACGGGCGGGTAGTATGCCCTCCCGTTGCTGAGGGCTCTCTGACTCAATGCCGTTAAGCGGGTCGCTTCGCTGCTCGCAAGGTTTCTATCAACTCGGAGACCATGGAGGCGGTCAGTTTCTCCTCCTCGACTGCCTGCCTGAAGAGGAGCAGCGCGCCGACTGCCTCGCGGTCGAGGTTGTTTTGGAGGAAAACGGGGACCAGCTCGTCGGTGAGTTGCCGGAGTGCTTTGAGGTTGCCCTGTTTGAGGTAGACCAGCGCCAAGTCCAAGCCGACCAGCGCTGCGTCGTAGGCATGACCCAGATCGACAAAAGCGTTTCGTACGCCGGAGAGCTGCCTGATGGCTTGGTCGCCTTGTCCCATCTCGCGATTCAACACAGCGAGATGCCAACGGTGGCGCAACAGGGTCCAAGGGTCTTGGAACTGCTCGAAGAGCGGCCGCTGTTGTTCGAGTAGCGATAGCGCCTTCTCATGTTCGCCGAGGTCAGAGAGATAGACCGAGAGGTTGTGCTGCGTGGCCAGGTAGAGTTTGGTGTCCTTCTCCTCATCGAGCCGGCGTGCGGCTTCCATCGTTACCAGAGTAGCTGCTTCAGGCTCGGAGCGCTCGGCGAACAGTCGCCCTTGCTTGATGAGGATACGAGCCGCGTAGGTTTGCTCACCTAAGTAGTTGTAGATGGTGAGAGCACCATCGAGGAGTTCTTCGGCTTCATCCAGGCGTCGTTGATCGAAGCGTAGCGACGCCTTGAGGCTAGCGAGTTCAGCCGCGATTAACGGATCGCCGTTGCCTTCGGTTTCGAACAACTGAAGTGCGAGATTGAGGGGCCGCTCGGCGGCGTTGAGGTTGCCCGTGGCGCGGAGGGCATTGCCGCGATACCCGTGCGCCCGAGCCAGAGTGGTCGATGCCCAAGCTGCGCCCACGGTGTTGTGTTCGACTCTGAGAGCTACCGCACAGCCGCATTCGGCGAGCGATAGTGCCGCCGCTGGTACCGCTGTTAGCTGTTGTCGGGACTCCTCGATCAGGAGGTCGGCGAGAATCGGATGACGAAAGCGAGAGTGTGCACGTTGGATACGTCGCAATCTCGCTTCCGGGGTCAGGGTTAGGAGGTGCTCAAAATCTCTCTCCGCCGCCTGGCGTGACTGGTCGAGTTCCCTCTGCTTGACTGTAAGGTTGGCAAGCAGGTGGCGATAGGGGGTAGTGGCCATTGTTTTTTAGTCTCTGGGCGAGAAAGATAGTATCAGAGTGCCAATGATTGCCGAGAGATTACTACTTTGGGCCACTACCCGGCAAGGGCTAACCGTCTGGATCCATTGTGGGACCGTTGGCCGGTGTTGCTGGTGGCGTGGGGTTTAGGGTTGATCCTGAGGCCAGAAACACTACTACACGCCGGAAAACCTCCTGGAATGCCAGGAACGTTGGCGTGGTAGCGGCGGTACTGAACGCCAGCGCTTGAGTGGCCGGTAGGGCCAGCAGGGCAACTACGAGAACGAAGAAAACGAATCGCTTCAAATGGGTCATCTAGACCTCCTCTGTGGTGTCGCGTACTCCTCAC
>QIHU01000072.1 GCA_003231035.1 Acidobacteriota bacterium | reverse complement strand
CGTCGCCAAGCCGCCAGCCTGGAGTCGCGCACCGAGTGGTTGCGGGAGCGGCCTGGCCAACTCGAAATTGGACGCTCGGACCTGGTCGCCAAGGTGCGCGAGATTCTGGATGCGATCTGAGCCATGACGGAGTCTGACCACCCCAGAGTGACCCTCGGCGGCGAGCCTCTACGGCTTGAACAAGTGGCCTTGGTGGCGCGGGACCCGCGGGTCGAAGTGGTCCTTCATCCCGCCGCCATCCGGCGGATCGAAGCGGCCCATGCTCAAGTGCAAGGAATCGCCGAGCGTTACCGTAGGGAGTTCGAGTCCTACCACGGGCGCACGGTCGCGGCGCCACCGACGCAGGAGTACGGGGTGACCACCGGCTTCGGCGAGTTCAAGAGCATTCCGGTACCGCCCGCCGAGTTGGAAGAACTGCAAGCCAACCTACTGCTCAGCCATGCGGTGGGTACCGGCGCCAACGCCAACCCGGAAGACCCTGCCGGGTACTACCCGGCCGATGTCGTGCGCGCCACCCTACTATTGCGTCTTTCCTCCTTCGTCCTCGGCCACTCCGGGATCGGCATGGAGATGGTCGAAGCGGTGCGAGCGATGCTCAATCGTGGCATTGTGCCGCGCGTTCCGCTCCACGGCTCGGTGGGATCGAGCGGTGATTTATGCCCGTTGGCCCACCTCTTCGTCGTCCTCCTGGGCGAGGGTAGCTACTACCGGGTGCGGGAACTGGCGGATATCGCCAGCGGCAGCTGCGGCCAGCTTCCGGTGCGTGATCCGGCGTTGGAATTGGTGGAGGATCTGGGTCTAAAACCACCGCGCCCGAGCTTCAAAGAAGGGTTGGCGTTGATCAACGGCGCCACCGTGTCGGCGGCATTGCTCGCGCTAGCGACGGCGGATGCCATCGTCACCGTCAACACCGCGGATGTGGCCGCCGCCTTGTCGCTGGAGGCCGCCTGTGGCTGCGCTCGAGCCCTCGACTCGAAAGTTCATCGAGTCCGTGGCCAGCGGGGGCAGCAAGATGTCGCCGCCAATCTGCGCATGTTGCTCGACGAAAGTCAGCTGATCGATGGAGCGGGGGAAGTCCAGGATCCCTACTCGCTGCGCGCCGCCCCGGTCATTCACGGAGCCAGTCGGGATGCGATCGCCTATGCCTCGATGGTGGTGGAGCGCGAGATCAACGCGGTGACCGACAATCCGCTCTTCTTCCCCGACGAAGATCCAGAGGCGCGCTGGGACCACCAGTTCAGCGCCAACTGGCCGGTGGGCTACCAGGGCGACCAACGGGCCTCCTACTCGGCGGCCAACTTTCATGGCCAACCGGTGGCGCTGGCGGCCGATTTTTTGGCCATCGCTCTGGCCGAGTTGGCCAGTGTCGCCGAGCGCCGGACTCAGCTTCTACTCGACCGCCACCACAACCGCAACCTACCGGCCAACCTCATTGCTCGGCGCGGGGTCAACTCGGGCTTGATGGTGACCCAGTATTGCGCCGCCGGCCTGGTTTCTGAAAACAAGATACTGGCCCATCCCGCGTCGGTCGACTCGATTCCGACCGCGGCCAACCACGAGGATCACAACTCGATGGCGACCGTCGCCGGCCGCAAGGTGCGTTCGGTGCTGGCCAATACGCAGGCGGTGTTGGCGATCGAGCTGCTGGTGGCGACACAAGCGGTGGATTGGCGCGCCGGCATGGGCTATTCGGCCGCCGGCAGTGATGCATCCCCGGTCGGCGTAGCGGGAAAGGTGGCTCTGGAACTGCGCATGGACCCGGAACTGGAAGCCGAAGCCTTCGCCGCATCCACCCAGCCGCAGCGGCGAACCGAGATCGCGGCGCGGCTTGGACGAGGCACCCGCGCCGCCTATCTAGCGGTGCGCTCCGTGGCCGAACCGATAGTGGCCGATCGGCCGGCGGACGGTGACTTGCGAAGGGTTCGTCGGTTGGTGGAGTCGGGTCTCCTGGTGAGCGCGGTCGAGGGGAGCTTGGAAACGAGGCTCCAACCCTTGGCGCGGTTGACCGAGTTGCCCGCGGGCGGAGCGACCCGGATAGAAACCACCCGGATCGAAACGACCCGGATAGAGCGCCGGATAAGGCGACCTTGATCGCCAGCCTGACCGAACTGCCCACAACTTCTGAGCACTGGGCGCGCCTGCCGGCCGAGGTCGATGTGGTCGAAGTGCGCGGCGATCTGCTCGGGGAGTCCTCGCCGCAAAGGCTTCACCAGGTCTGCACCGACTCTTGGGCAAGCCAACGCGATGGTCTCAAGTTGCTCTTCACCCAGCGCAGCGCGGCCGAGAGGGAGGCGGCTGCACGCTGTCCGAGGCGGGGCGCCAGCAACGGTTGATCGCCGCCGCCGCGGCGGGCTATGACTGGATCGATCTGGAAGCGGATCGCGATCTGACCCGGGAAGTGCTCGATCGCATCGCCCCGCACCGACGAGTGGTGTCCTGGCACGGCCCGGCGCAGACACTCGATGGGTTACGGACCCGTTTCGAGCACATGGCGACGGTGGAGGCCAGCCTCTACAAGCTGATCCCCGCCGCCACCCGTTCCGGTGACGAACTGGTGCCGCTAATCCTCTTGCACGGCCTGGGCCGCGACGACGTGGTCGCCTTTGCATCCGGGTCAGTCGGCATGTGGAGCCGGCTGCTGGCACCGCGACTGGGTGCGGCGGTGGTCTACGGGGCGACCGGTTTCGGTCCACCGGCAGCCCCTGGCCAGCCGACTATCGAGGCCCTGTGCCGCGACTACGGTCTGCCGGCGCTCGATCCGGTCGAGCGTCTGTACGGGGTGGTGGGCAATCCGGTGGCCCATTCGCTCTCCCCGCGACTGCACAACGGCGGGTATCGCGCCCTCGGCGTACCGGCCCTCTATCTGCCGTTTCACGCCAGCTCTTTCGGCGATTTTTGGTTGGCCGTGGCCGAATCCAGCGCCCTGCCGTCGTTCGGTTATCCCCTCTTGGGACTGTCGGTCACCGCGCCCTTCAAAGATGCGGCGTTGGCGGTGGCGGCCGGTTCGAGCCCCTTGGCCAAGCTGATTGGAGCGGCCAATACTCTGGTTTTCGATGCCGCTGCGCGAGGACACCAGCATGGCTGGAGCGCCGAGGCGACCGATCCGCAGGGGGTACTCGGTCCCTTACTGGCTCGCGGTGTGGCGATCGAGGAGGAGACCGCACTGGTGGTCGGGGCCGGCGGCGCCGGCCGCTCGGCGGTGGTGGCCCTACGCCAGGCTGGAGCCAGGGTGACACTAGCCAATCGTGGGGCGGAGCGGGGGCAGCAGGTCGCCGACGAGTTGCAGGTGGAGTTTGTGCCCCTGGCCGAGTTGGATCCGAGTCGATACGCCATCGTGGTGCACGCCACGCCCCTGGGCCGGTCGTCGCCGGGCCGGTCCTCGTCCACCCCGGCCGAGCTTCCCTTGGACCCTGACGCGCTGGCTAGCGGCTCGGTTGTGGTCGACCTGGTCTATGGCACGGTCCCTACCGCCTTAGTTGCGCGGGCGCGCTCACGCGGATTGGTGGCGATCGACGGTCGCGAAGTGCTTCTCTACCAGGCCTTGGCCCAGTTCCGCTCGATGACCGGCGAGGAGTTGCCGTTGGCGCTCGGCCGCGAGCTGCTCGCCCTAGCGTGCTAAAGTTTGCCCTTCTTTTTTGGCGGTCTTCGCAGCCGATGCAAGGTCGCCTCAACCACTGGAAGTCACCAAGAAATCTCACGGAGGCGGCAGCGATGGCCGAACCAGAAACGGACTCATCCATGGAGTCTCAAGTCGATGTTCTCTCCTGTGTCCAGCCGACGGCGCAGCTTCATATCGGAAACTACTTCGGCGCCGTCGCTAACTGGGTGGCCTTGCAGGATCAATATCGGTGCGCCTACGGGATCGTCGATCTGCACGCCATGACCATGCCCTACGAGGCCGAGGATTTGCGGCGCAACAGCCGGGCGATGTTCGCCGATCTGATGGCCTGTGGAATCGATCCGGAGCGCAGCGACCTCTTCGTCCAGTCGCTGGTTCCCGAACACACCGAGCTCTACTGGATTCTGGGTAGCCTCTGCGCCTATGGGGATCTGTCTCGGATGACCCAGTTCAAAGACAAGTCGGCGTTGATCGGCGAACGGGGAGGCAAGTTCGTCTCCGCCGGCCTCTTCACCTATCCGGTTCTACAAGCGGCCGATATTCTGGTCTACCGCTCCAAGTTCGTACCGGTCGGCAAAGACCAAGAACAGCACCTGGAGCTGACCCGAGGGTTGGCCCATCGCTTCAACGAGCGCTTTGGTACCGTCTTCCATCTTCCCAAGCCGTTGTTCACCGAGACGCCCAAGGTGATGTCGCTGGCCGATCCGACCAAGAAGATGAGCAAGAGCCTGGGCGAGAAACATTATGTGGGCCTCTTTGAAGAGGAAGCGAGCCTGCGCGCCAAGGTGAAAACGGCGGTGACCGACAGCGGTGGCCCTCCACAGGGGATGGAGGTCAGCCCAGGCGTGGGCAACCTGTTGGAGATCCTCAAGGCGAGTGGTCGAGGCGACGCGGCGCAGATGTTGGAGGAGTACAAGGCCGGCACGCTCAAGTACAGCCTGCTCAAGGGCTCGGTCGCCGATACCCTGGTCGAGCTGACATCGGGGTTGCGCGAACGCCGACGCGAGATACTGGAGAGCGCCGACCTGGATCGTGCGGTCGTGGACCTGTCCGCCCGTGCCCGTACGCATGCCATTGCCACCATGGAGCGGGTGCGTCCCGCGGTGGGTATTCCGATGGAGTGATTGGCGGATCCCGCTGCCGTGTCAAGCGAATGCTTGACAGAAGACAGGAAACATGTATACCATGCAAATGCCCTTGCTAGGGCGCCAGAACGAGGGTTTGGGGGTAACCCCGATCTCCTATGACAGCTGGCCAACTTAGCGGGGCTTTTTCTTTTTTCGGCGGCCTTTCTTTTCGGTTGGTTTCCAGAACCACTGGCTGAACCTTGGGAAGTGCTTGGTGAGCACGCCCCTTGAGTACTGGCGCCAGAAGCCTGGATCGCTCCGTTTGACGCCATAGTCTCTCAGCTGCTCGTAGAGGTAGCTTCTAGTCGCAAGCTTGATCTTGTTCTTGCTAGGCACCAAGCTCTGGTAGACGCAACCCACCAGGAGATCACATAGCTGTAGGCTTTGGTTCGCGTCCTTCCAGGATTGGGCGGGTATGAACCTCTGGATTCGTGGATTTGACCTCCTGCGGCCATCCTGCCCGAAGCAGAATCGATCCTCTAGGTGATCGACCACGTCATAGCCGTAGAGCGCTCGAAGGCGATCTAGATAGAAGACTCCATTCTGGATCTGAGCAACTTCAGGCTGCAGAAGCATTTCTGCCCACTTCTTGTAGGCGCGCCGCTTCTTCAAGGCTGGAGGATGGTAGGCGTGGCCGAAGTACTTGGGGTCGTAGATCGACCAATCCACTACCACGCACCGAAAGACGCTGGTGCTGTGAAGAAAGATGTCGATCCAGGCCTTGGCTAGATTCAGGTCTCTCTTGGACTTGAACTCAGCGAAGTGAGTCTCTTTGTAGTGGGCCTTGCGCTTTCCGCGGTTGAAAAACTCGAGGTCATCTTTTGCTTTACAGAGCTGGTTATGGAGCTTGCCGTGGTCAGGGCTGAACAGCATGCCAATCACCAACCACTCGTTCGCATGTGTACCTGATTCGTCTGCATCGATTCTCATCTGGTAGTATTCTAGCAGGTTTTGTGCGTGCGCGAGGTTGGGGAAATCGACCAGCCTGTCCATCAACAAGACAAGCGCGGGTTTTCCTTCCTGCCTCCAGTTGCCTCGACAGCCGGCAAACCCTGCCGTATACTGACCGCATGCCGCGCCGCTTTACTTCAAGAGACTCTCACAGCCACGGTGCTAACCGGAGCGGTTGGTGGTGGTTGGGCCACATTCAATGGACGGGCGTCTAGGTCGGGAATCTTTCCCCGGCCACCACGGTCCGGGACGAGCACAGTACTTCACGATTTCTCGAGAGCT
>QIHU01000799.1 GCA_003231035.1 Acidobacteriota bacterium | reverse complement strand
ACGGCTTCCTCCGCCTCCATGAGGTTTACAACCTAGCGCTCAACGCCGAGTTGGTGGTCCTCAGCGGCTGCAACACCGCCTCGGGCCGCGGCATTCGCGGCGAAGGGCTGCTTGGCCTGACCCGCGGTTTCATGTACGCCGGAGCACGCCGGGTTATGGCTAGCCTCTGGCGGGTCCAGGACAACGCCACCGCGGAACTCATGGAGCGCTTCTATCGCTCGCTGTGGATCGACGGTCTGGAACCAGCGGCGGCGCTGCGCGCGGCACAGCTTTCCCTAGCCCGGCAACGGCGCTGGCAGGATCCCTACTACTGGGCGGGATTCATCCTGCAAGGAGACTGGCGTCCCACGGTCCTAGGAACCACCGAGAATGAGGAGACCCAGTGAGATTTTGCGTGGCCAAGCAACAGCTAGTCTGGCAGAGCCGGAGCAAGCCTCTGGTCGGACCGGAAGACCGGCGGCCTCCTGCGCTTCAGGAGCCGGACCAGACTATTTTGAACCGCAAAGGAGGGTGGACAGATGGACAGACTCTACAAAACGCAATGGGCCAACGGTATGTGCTTCGATGTCTTCACCAACAACTCTCAGATCGAGATTAGGGGCTCGATCCCCTACACCGATGACGACCTTCACGTCAGCTTCGTCAACACTAGCCTTGGGCCTGGATTGGTGAAGGTCAAAGCGGTGTCCAACGACGGGTATACCATCGAGATCGATCTGAACCAGGAACTCGGCCATGGCTTTCGAGCTGTCGCGGTCGAGTGGTTCGATGAGATCTCGCGGAAAACGACGCTGATCGGCGAGATCTTCATCGGCGACCCCAACGGAGCAGGAGGCTTCGGCGGAGAACAAGACAGCGGCGGAGTCGCGGACCTGGATAGCTGAAGGATGGGAACCCGAGCCGGCGCGGCTCAAGGTACCGCGTCGGTGCTCTGCCTCCAGTGGCTAGAGTAAACTGATGCCTCTATGCCACAGGCTGATAATTCGTCCTTGGTGGAAGCCGAGGTCGCAACCGATTTGGTGCGTCGAGTGCGGTCTGGAGACCCGCGGGCGGAGGCCAAACTCGTAGAGCGCTACAGCCGCGGAGTTCTCTTCTTGCTGCGACGCATCACCCAAGACCCCGCCCTAGCCGACGATCTCCATCAGGACACCTTCGTCACCGTGATCGAGCGCCTCCGCGCCGGTGGCATCGGCCAGCCAGAGAAGCTCGGCGGCTTCATCCGCGCCACCGCCCGGAACCTGTTTACCGGCGACTACCGCAAGAAAGACCGGCGCGACACCCACAGCGATTCGGAGGCGGTCGAGCGAACTCGCGACGTCCGCCTAGGAGGGCTCCACCGAGTTCTCCAAGAGGAGCGAGCCCAGTCCGTTCGCCAAGCGCTAGGCGAGCTGCGCACCGACCGAGACCGCCAGATTCTCTTCCGCTTCTATCTGCTCGAAGAGTCCAAGGAGGCGGTTTGCGCCGCGCTGGAGCTGAGCGAACTCCACTTCAACCGAGTCTTGTTCCGAGCCCGTCAGCGGTTCAAACAGATTCTCGAGAGCGGCAACTTCAGTCAAGTCGTTTCGTCCGCGAAAGAAGTCGACTTGACGACCAACTTGGAAGAGGCCAGCCAATGAGAACTCGAAACGAACAGTGCGATAGCTGCGCCGGTCATCGCAGTACCTTACTGAAAGTTCAGCGCCCGCCGCGCCATCGGGCCGGCGGCTGACCGGAGATCGCGATGGAACACCAGGAGATTGAACAGAACCAGATCGTCGAGCGCTATCTCACCGGCCGGCTTTCGGCTGGCGACGAAGAGCGTTTCGAGGAGCACTATCTCTCGTGTCAAGAGTGCTTGGACGAACTCGAACTCTCCAATGCATTTCGGGACGGCATCCGCGTGGTGGCGACCGAGGAGGCGCTGAAGGCGGTGGTCGTCCGCCGCCTGGGCGTCGCCGGGTGGCTCGCGAAGTCGCCGCGAGCAGGGCTACTGGCGCTCGCCGCCGTGGTCGCGGTCGCCCTGCCGCTGGCCCTCTTCGTGATCCAACGAGGTGAGCTCAGAAAGAGCAACGCCGAGCTCGCCAAAGCGCTAGCGCCGCGGCAAGACACCCTCGTTCTTGCCTTGAGTCCCGAGCGCGGAGGGCTCGACGAGGCGCCCGCGGCGCGGGTCCGCCTGCCCACGACGCACGGCTGGATCGTGCTCTCTCTCGAACTCGACCGTCCCGAGTTCGAAGCCTACTCGGTGACCCTCCGCAACGTTGATGGCAAAATCCTGTGGAGTGGCGAGGGATTGAGTCCCAACCACCTCGACGCCCTCACCGTAAGCCTCCATTCGAGCTTCCTCAACAATGGCG
>QIHU01000656.1 GCA_003231035.1 Acidobacteriota bacterium | reverse complement strand
TCAGGAACTCAGCTCATGCAAGCTGCCACAATTCGATTCGCTAGCAAGGCTTCGCCTGGCAATGCAGAGGTATGCCAACCGTCAGCTATCTTCAGCTATCTCGCCTCGGCACCCCCAAATTTTTTGGTACCGCTTGATTTAGGGCTAGTTCCTGGCCCGGTTGCGTCCGAGCCCTGCTGGCTCGATGGGAGGCTGACATGCGATAGTCACTCAGAAAGTCGATAAGTCGTCCAGCGGGTGCGAAACCCGTCCGGCTAAGGGTGAACCTCCCGGCCGGTAGCGAGCCTTGCAGTCGCTGCGGAAACGCGGCGGTTGAAGCGTAGGCACGCGAGCGTGCGAGCAGCGGCGTGCTGCTTCGAAAACGAACATAATTCGCGGTGCCGAGGGGGATGGGCCCTCCGAAGGCGAAAGCGGTGTTCTCGCCACGAGGGACGAGAGGGCACTGCACCGTGCGGGGTGTTTGGCCGGTGCGCGTACGAAGAGGACGACCCAGTAACTCGGGAGACCCTGTGTCTCCTCGCGTAACAATCCGGCACTACGGGGAGCCGGTCATCCGTCCCTGCATACGTCGCGCGCCCGCAGGTGCGCCGGTGGCGTAGCCGTCGCCCCTCCTAGGGGGGCACCGCAAAGAATGAGCACCTGTCGCGAGGTAGGCCAAAGGCGAGGGGAACCAAAGCCTCGGCCGATGGGCATAGGGAGTCGGAGGGCTGCATAGGAGCGTTGACGCCGGGGAACGTTTGGCAGCGGACCCGGCCGAGCAAAGGCGGCCCGTGTCGTTGTGAACTTCAAGAGGGAAACATGGCTGTTACACAGAGAATGGTAAAGATGTCACCGGGACTGTTGAAGGTAATGGAGAGAGCGAAGCGCGAGCCGGAGGCTCGCTTCACCTCGCTGGCGCACCACCTCGATGAGGAAGCGCTAAAGCGTGGCTACCACCGCATTCGCAAGAAGGCGGCGGTAGGACAGGACGGGGTTACCCACGAAGAGTACGGGGAAAGTCTCGACGAAAATATTCGAGATCTCCACAAGAGGCTGAAGACGAAGCGATATCGTCATCAACCGATACTCCGAGTGCGTATCCCCAAGGGAAAGGGCAAGACACGCCTGATAGGGATTTCGTCCATTGAGGACAAGATCGTTCAGCAGGCGCTACGCGAGGTACTGGAAGCTATCTACGAGGTGACCTTTCGGGAAGTCTCGTACGGTTTCCGGCCTGGCCGTGGTGCGCACGACGCGCTGCGAACCTTAAACCGAGTCCTACGCAAAGAGGGGAATTGGGTTCTGGAATCCGACATCCAGACGTTTTTCGACAGTATCGATCGCACGATGCTGATGGAAATGCTCCGGGAGCGGGTAGCCGATCCGTCGCTATTGCGGCTGATCGGCAAGTGTCTCCACGTCGGGGTCCTCGATGGCGCGGAATACTCCGAGCCAGAAGAGGGGACAACGCAGGGGTCGGTCCTATCGCCGATACTTGGCAACGTCTACCTACACCACGTTCTCGACCTATGGTTCGAGCGCGACGTCCTTCCGCGGCTTCGGGGGATGGCACACCTGATCCGCTACGCCGATGATTTCGTCATCGTGTTTGAGCGGGAGGATGACGCGAAGCGTGTGATGGGTGTCATTGGGCGCCGCTTCGACCGGTTTGGGCTGAACCTGCACCCAGACAAGACCCGTCTGTTTCCCTTCAAACGCCCTCCAAAGGGCAGCAAGGGCAAAGGGCCGGGCGCCTTCGACTTCCTTGGTTTCACTGTCATATGGCAGAGAAGTCGGGGAGGTTGGTGGCGACCAGCCTTGAGGACGCGCAAGGCGAGCCTGTCGAAGGCCATCACGGCCGTCTCCCAATGGTGCCGGAGCCACCGGCATCAGAGGGTCAAGCAGCAGCACGCCACGCTCAAGAGAAAGCTGGCTGGCCACTACAACTACTTTGGAGTGAATGGCAACTACGGGCGCCTCATGGTGCTCTATCGTTGCACCCGGCGGATTTGGTTCAAATGGCTAAACCGCCGGAGCCAGCGAGCAAGCAAGACCTGGAAACAATTCGCCGACCTGATGCAGGATTATCCGCTGCCCGTGCCGTCGATTCGTGTCCAGATCTGGACAACCCCATGAGCCGCAACGGCGGAGGAGCCGGATGGTCGAATTGTCCTCGTCCGGATCTGGTGAGGGCCTCGGCTCGGTAACGGGCCGGGGCTACTCGACAAAGGGGGCTCCGAAACTCACTCACCTCACCTAAAGGGTGAGGCGAGGCGAGTGAGTTTCTTCGCAATCGCCACCGGTGTGGGCCGCGGAACGTGTCAACGTATTTGAGGCAGGGTGCAGTCGAATTCTAAGAGGTGTTGGGTAG
>QIHU01000049.1 GCA_003231035.1 Acidobacteriota bacterium | reverse complement strand
TTCGCTGAGAGTTAACCGTTGAGCCAGGTCGGAGGGTTCGGCGCTAGAGCGCAAGAGGCGGTGGAGCTGCAAACGTCATGGAGCTGAACCGTTTCGTGCGCGTGGTGGTCGAACGGGATGGGGCGCAAGGAGGAGGCACCGGGTACTTGCTACACGGGGATCGAGTACTCACCGCGCGCCATGTGGTCGAAGAGGCGGACCGCGTTACTGTCGACTACGTGGATGACCTAGCTATGGAGGCGGTGCGTAGCGCTCCTGCGAAGGTTTGCTGGGAAGGCAAAGGGGGTCTGGATGTCGCGGTGCTTACCATAGACACCTCCTTGAGGATCCCTCGCCAGGTGCTCGGGCCGGTCGTCTTGTCGGACGATGTTCCTTGGCGCTCTCGCGGCTGGGCCGTGGCCGCCGATGGATCTGCGGCATCGGGCGAATCGCCGGTCGTGGCGGCGATGTCGGCGCTTGCTGGCATTGCCTACCAGTTCGACGAGGGGGCGGGCATGCTCGAACTAGGGGTCGATGCGCCGCCTACTGATGCCGATTGGTGGAAGGGAGTCTCCGGAGCGCCGGTCTTTTGCGCCGATCGATTAGTTGCTGTCCTCATGAGCGGCAATAGGGCATTCGCGGGCGGTCGGCTTGAGGCCGTACCGATCTCCGCGGTGTGGGAGGCAGAAGGCTTTCGCCAGCACGTCGGCCATGATGCGAACCGCGAAGAGTTGCGGGACCAGCGGCGGGAGGAGTTGATCTCGGATTTGGCCGAGATTCTGCGCCAGAACGATACGGCGGCCTTGGCGATTGTTGCCAAGAACGCAGCTTGGGGAGAGATCCGTAGGTCCGGTGGCGCCGAGGCACTGGCGCAAGCCGTTTGCACGACGGGGTCCTGGCGAGAGCTGATCGTTGCCTTAAATCGGGCACATGCGGACATGAGTACGCGAACGGGGACCGAGGCGGCGCAAGCCGCCAACGCCATCGCGCGCTTAGCGATGCGGGTAGTTCCCGAGGTCTACGCGGCGACCGAACTGCAAATCGCTCCTGGCCTAGAAGGAGGCGAATGGGTGACGCTGCCCTTCGAAACCAAGACCATGGCCGAGCTGGCGATGGCCGCCTACGACGGCAGAGCTCTGGCTTTCCAGCCGCTAGAGGCCCGACAAGACTATCCTTGCGGCACGGCTGCCCTGCCGCAAGCGGACGAACTCCAGACAACCGGCTTCGATTTTGGCCAAACAGAAGCCTTCCGCCATTGGCTCCTTTTGGTGGCCCAGTGGTTGAATCTGACCGACGAGGATTATCGCAAGGTTCAGCTTCCTGAGCGCTTCGACGAGCTGGCGCCGCTGGTCAACCTGCAACTCGAGCAAGATGTCGCCTTTGGCGAGCCGCGACGCTATTTCCTCTTCTCTAGCGCCTTCGCGAAAAAGAACTCGCTTTTTCTCGCCCAGGTTCACGATCAGCTCAAGGCTCTCCGTCTCGTTCCGCTGGAAGGTAGCCCTAGCCTGTCTGAGGAGCGCTCCGACAGCGCCCCCTTAGCCAACATTCTTTTCCGCTCCCTCCAGAAGAAAAAGGAAGAGCCATGAAATACCTCGACCTCGCTCCCGGCGACGTACAACGGCTCGTGCCCTACGGTACCTTGCCGGCCTCGGTGCATGTCTTCGACGACGACACCATCGAAGCGACCAACGCGGCGCTGGCCGCCGGGCGCCCGCTGCTCGTTAGAGGCGAACCGGGAACCGGCAAGAGTCAGCTCGCCCGTGCCGTGGCGACGGCCCTGGATCGTGCCTTGTTGTCGTTTACCGCCGATGCGCGAACCGAAGCCAGAGATCTGATGTTCACCATCGACACCGTCTCGCGACTGGCCGAGGCGCAAATTCTCGGTCACTTGCCGCACGATGCGAACTTGGACGTTCGTCAGCAGCTCTCCGAAGGGCGCTTCACTAGCCCCGGCCCTCTCTGGTGGCTGTTCGATTGGCCGAGCGCAGAGCGCCAGGCGGCACTCGGTGGAGGGGCGAGGCCGTGGACTCCCGAGGGTTGGACACCGCCGCGGGGAGCGGTTCTCTTGCTCGATGAGATCGACAAGGCCGATCCGGCGGTACCCAACGGTCTCCTGGAGGCCCTGGGGCAGGGCCAGTTCCAGATTCCGGGTGGGACGATGGTGTCCGCCACGGATTCTGCTTGCGCACCCCTGGTGGTTGTCACCACCAACGAGGAGCGGGCCCTGCCTGACGCCTTCGTGCGGCGCTGCTTGGTGCTGCAACTCGGCTGGCCGATGGTGCACTGATGGCCCGTGGTGGCGCCCACTTTCCGTCGGTGGAGGAGACGGTACTGCGCGCCGCCGCCAAGATGGTGGCGAACGACCGCCTGGAAATCGCCAAGCGCGGCGTCTGCCCGCCGGGGGGCGCGGAGTACTTGGACCTATTGCGGGCGGTGGCGGTGCGCTGGCCGGGGGAGGCCGACCAGCAGGCGGCTGCCTTGCAGCGGATTGGCGCTTTTGCGCTGCGCAAGCACCCCGAGGCCGCCGCCTGGTGAGCTGCCGACAGTTGGGCGGCGGACTGCGCCTTGGAGACACGAGATAGTGTTTCATCGGGGTGCGACCGGCCGGGCCGACCTGCTGAGGGCCTACGCCGATCGAGGCGAGGCGGG
>QIHU01000830.1 GCA_003231035.1 Acidobacteriota bacterium | reverse complement strand
CTAGGAACTCCGCCTCCAGCTCGGTGAGTTCGCGCTGAAAATGGTCGATCAACAGGTTGGGGTCGGCCAAAGCGGCTCGGTCGCTCGCCACTCCCACCCGCACCGTACCGTTGAAGCTGATGATCGAGATTCCAATGCCGATATCAGCCCGCTTGGGCACCCAAAAAACCATGTCTCTAATCTGCCGACCGGCGAAGAAGATCGGCTCCTGGGGGCCAGGAACGTTGGTCAGAATACAGGTGCACTTGTTGGCCAAAAAATCGACCAGGGTGCGGCTAGCCCACTGTGGCAGCACGGTCAGCAAGATGCGAACGGCACCGAACATCGCCAGCGGTTCCACCGACCTCTTGAGCGCGTTCATCCGCTGGCGCACGGCGGCGAGCCGTTGGCGAGAATCGCCAATCCCGCAAGGCAGCTCCAGCAGGACCGAAGCGAAACGATTCTCCATCTGGAGCGGTCGCTTCGGCGAACGGACATCGACCGGCACTGTCGCGCGAACCTTGCTGACAGTGCTTCCACCTTCCGTTTCGAGGAGCCGCCCGAGGGCTCCCGCGACACAGGTCATCAAAACGTCATTGACCGTGGCTCCCGCCGCCTCCTTGAGCCTCTTGACGCCGTCCAGAGGAATCGGCGACGACCAGGCTACCCGCTTATCGCCAGTCAGCGAGGTGTTGTGCAGAGAGTTGCGATCACGACGCTGAAGCATCTTGCCCAAGACCACGAAGGGGCCGAGCAACGGCGCTTTGAGTGCCATCGCCAAACCGCTATTCTTCGTGCTCTTGCTGGTAGTCGCGGCATGGTGGTCGGCGGCCGCGGGGCGCGGGGCGGTCGTCGGACTCTCATTCGAATCCATCATCGAAAAGAGGATCGGAACCAGACCGATACCGTCGCCGAGACAATGATGGATACGGAAAATCAGCACACTCCCCACCCTGCCGCTGCTCTCGTCGTCGAACTGAGGCACCAGTTGTAGCTGCCACGGTGGCCGATCGTCGGGCAGCTCCGCCGCCGCTAGCTGCCCCATGTAGCGTTGTAGCCCTGCCTTGCTGGAGAGTTCCTCCCCCTCGGCTAGAACCACATGGCGAGCCACGTCGAAGTGTGGATCTAGCTCCCAGTGTGGCGTCTGCCCCTTCCAGACTACCCGCCAACGAAATCGCGGAAAACGCTCTCCCCCGTCCGCGTTGAGAACCCGCGCGGCGAAAAGGTCGCGCATCGTCGCCAGATCGAGCTCGTCGAGAGTGTAGAAACCGGTGATGACCATCCGGTTAGAGGCCGAATCTTGCAACCACAGTCTGTCAGCCGGCTTGACGCGTCCACGTTTGAGACCGTCCCCCATGGGCTGCCTCACATTCTGTTCGTTACTCGGCGCCAAGGCAGCCCACCTCTCAATCCTGACGCGGCCTCTTGCCGCCACCCATCAATCCGCTCAACCCCGATTCGACCAGTGAACGGGCAGCGCGGCCCACACTTTCGGTCGCTCCTTGCAGCCCTTCGCTGATCCGCTCGGGAGAGGAGAACATCGCCAGCCCCTCGCTCATACCTTGCCGCGCACCGTTGCGGACTCGTTGCTCGATCACCTCGCCCAACTCCTCGCCCTTACTCGTCATTAGCGCCCCCAACCTCTCTTCGGCCAAGGGTAAGAAACGGCGTTTTAGCCACCGAGTGAGCAGCCACAGCGTCAACAGGCTGGAGAGCACCGCGGTAGCAGCGATGGTCAGGACTAGTTCGAGGATTGGCGAACCTCCGTTCCAGCTGTCAGGTGGGACTGACATCCGCGGAGCCTGGACAACTTATTGAGGCGCGGCATAGCTCCAGTATATGCCAACCGAAGGTTCAGGCTGGCCCCGGAGGGTGCCATGGGAAGCGGACGTTCTTGCTTCCAGCTCAAGGCGCCAACGTCGCTTGACTTCCCCAATCGGCTGCTAGATCATTCATCGCATGCTGACTATTAGTCGCCGAACCCTTCTCCAAGGCGCCGCTGCCTCGATGCTCATGCTGACCGGCACTGGGTGTTCCTTTGCCCGATCGAACCCAAACCGCAATGTCCTGTTCATCTCGATCGACGATCTCAATGACTGGATCGAACCTCTAGGCGGGTATCCCGGCAAGGTCCACACCCCAAACCTCGACCGCCTGGCGCGCCAGGGCATGCTGTTCACCAATGCGAACTGTAGCGGCCCGGCGTGCAACCCTTCGCGTTCGAGCCTGATGACGGGACGCTCTCCCACCTCCTGCGGCATTCGCGACAACACCCAAGACTTCCGCGATACCCTCCCCGAGGTCAAGACTCTCCCACAATATTTCGCCCTTTCCGGCTACCGCACCGCCGCCAGCGGCAAGGTGTTTCACAACAACTTTCCCGACGT
>QIHU01000708.1 GCA_003231035.1 Acidobacteriota bacterium | reverse complement strand
ATCCTCAGCCAGCTTCAAGCGCGCGAAGAGTTCATCCATGACTCCCTCGCCAAGGCCGACGAAGCGCGCACCGCCGCCGAGCGCCAGCTCAAAGAGTACGAGAAGAAGATGGCCGCGGCCCGCGCCGAAGCGACGGCGATCGTCGAAGAAGGACGGCGCGATGGCGATGTGGTCAAACAGAAGATCGAAAGCGACGCCCGCGCCGAAGCGGAAGCAACCCTCGAGCGCGTCAAGCGCGAGATCTCAATCGCCAAGGAGACGGCGGTCAAGGATCTCTACGCCGTCGCCGGCAAGCTGGCGGTAGGCGTCGCCGGCAAGATCATCCACAAAGAGCTTTCCGCCGCCGACCACGAGCAGCTGATCGCCCAATCGATCGATCAGCTCGAACGGCAAACACCAGCCAACTAGGCTGACTGGCAGCCCATCGACCTCAAGCCGAGCCGGCAAGCCAAAGGTAGAGCAATGCCCAATATCGACGACAAACAACTCGCCATCGCCAGCGTCTACGCGCGCTCGATCCTCGAGCTTGCCCAGGATCAAGGAGTCACCGACTCCCTCCTCGCCGAGTTCGAGGAGGTGGCGGGCGCGCTCGCCACCAACCCCGAGTTGGCCGATTTTTTCTCGAGCCCTTTGGTCGACAGCACAGAGCGCGGCGCCAGCCTAGAGAAAATCTTCCGCGGCAAGGCCAGCGACCTCCTGGTGGATAGTCTGCAAGTGATCAACCGCAAGGGCCGGCTTGAAATGCTGGCCACGATCGTGATCGCCTTGCGCCAAGAGCGCCAAGCGTTGCGCGGTGAGATCGAAGTGGAAGTGGCCACCGCGGTACCGCTGAGCGACGCCCTGCGGGCCCGTCTGCAAACCGCGGTGGACCAGTTTAGCGGCAAGAAGAGTCAGCTAGTCGAAGTGGTCGACCCCGAGCTCCTCGGCGGCATGGTGCTGCGCCTCGGTGACCAAAAGATCGACTCGAGCGTCGCGCGCGAGTTGGAAAAGATGAATGAAATCCTGGCCGCACGGACCTCGCGTGAGATCCTTCGGGCCCGTCGTACAAGAGTAGATTCGCGGGCTTGAGCGCCTGCACGAGAGGATAAGACATGGACACGAAGTTCAAAGTCGACGAGATCTCCTCCGTCATCACCGAAGAGATCAGCCACTACCGCAGCGAGATCGATCTCGCCGAGGTGGGCAAAGTTCTCGAGGTGGGCGACGGTATCGCCCGCATCTATGGGCTCGAAGGAGCGATGGCCGGTGAGCGGCTCGTCTTCGAGAACGGTTCCTCGGGCCAGGTCTTCAACCTCGAAGAGACCTCGGTGGGTGCCGTCGTCCTCGGCGAGTACTTGGGGATCAAAGAGGGCGACGAAGTCAAACGTACGGGCGAGCTGCTAAGCGTCCCGGTGGGCGAATCGATGATCGGCCGCGTGGTCGACCCGCTGGGTCGCCCGCTCGACGGTCTCGGCGCCATCGAGACCCACCAGCGCCAACCGCTAGAGTTCTCGGCCCCCGGTATCTCGGCCCGCCAGCCGGTCACCGAACCGATGCAGACCGGTATCAAGGCGGTCGACTCGATGATCCCGGTGGGCCGCGGTCAGCGCGAGTTGATCATCGGCGACCGCAAGACCGGCAAGACCGCCGTCGCGGTCGACGCCATCATCAATCAAAAGGGCGCCGACGTGATCTGCGTCTACGTCGCCGTGGGGCAAAAAGACTCGACGGTGGCGGCACTGGTCGAGAAGCTACGCGAAGCGGGCGCCATGGACTACACGGTCGTGGTCTCGGCGTCTGCCGCGAACCCGGCGCCGTTGCAGTACATCGCGCCGTACGCCGGCTGCGCCATCGCCGAGTACTTCATGTACTCGCAAGGCCGCGCCACCCTCTGCGTGTACGACGATCTCTCGAAGCAAGCGCAAGCCTACCGGCAGCTCTCGCTGCTGCTCAAGCGGCCGCCGGGTCGCGAAGCCTATCCCGGTGACGTTTTCTACCTGCACTCCCGCCTGCTCGAACGTAGCTGCAAGTTGCGCGACGAGTACGCCGTGGTCCCGAGCGACACCGCCGACGACAGCAACGATCGCGGCTTGGCGCGCCAGCATCCCGAAGGGCTCAAGGCTCCCGCCGACCAGCGCCCGGACGACACCCAGGGCCTCTTTCACCGCCCCGACGGCGCCAAGCGCGCCGCCGCCTGGCTGGACAGCCTCGACGACAAGGACAACTTCAAGGTTCACCGCTTCCCCAACAGCGGTGGCTCGCTGACCGCTCTACCGATCATCGAGACTCTCGAAGGCGAAGTCTCGGCCTACATCCCGACCAACGTGATTTCGATCACCGACGGCCAGATCTACTTGGATCCTGACCTCTTCTTCGCTGGCGTTCGCCCGGCGATCAACGT
>QIHU01000363.1 GCA_003231035.1 Acidobacteriota bacterium | reverse complement strand
CCGCGGGCCGTCCAGCTGGCGGTGCTGATCGATCGCGGTTGGCGAGAATTGCCGATTCAGGCCGACTATGTCGGCTTGAAAGTGGAAACCGGAGTCTCTGAGGCGGTGCAGGTCCTGTTCCCCGAAACCGACGGGGAACTGGGTGCACGGCTCTTGGAGCGGGACGACGAAGGCTGAGGTCGCAAAGCGATGGCGGAGATTCATTGGCAACGCAAAGACCTCCTCGGTATCGCCGAGCTGTCCAGGGAGGAGATCGAACTCATTCTAGACACCGCGGAGTCTTTCAGCGAGGTGGCCGAGCGGCCGATCAAGAAGGTGCCCACCCTGCGCGGCAAGACGGTGATCAATCTCTTCTTCGAACCCTCGACGCGCACCCGGTCGAGTTTCGAGATCGCGGAGAAACGGCTGTCGTCGGATTCGTTGAACTTCTCGGCCTCGGCCTCGGCGCTGACCAAGGGCGAGAGCCTGATCGACACGGCGATGAACTTGCAGGCGATGTCGCCCGATCTAGTGGTGATTCGCCACGCTTATCCCGGCTCGCCACACATGCTGGCTCGCCGGCTGGAGGCAGGGGTGATCAACGCCGGTGACGGCGCCCACGAGCACCCGACCCAGGCGCTGCTCGACGCCTTTACGATCCGCCGCCACAAGGGCGGACTCTCCGGCTTGAAGGTGGCGATCATCGGCGATATCGAGCACAGCCGAGTGGTGCGCTCGAACATCCACCTGTTGACCAAGATGGGCTCCGAGGTGACCGTCGCCGGGCCGCGCACGATGATGCCGGTCGGTCTCGACAAACTGGGGGCGAATGTCGTCTTCAGCTTGGAAGAAGCCCTCGACGGCGCGGATGTGGTGATGATGCTGCGCGTCCAGCTCGAACGTCAAGCGCGGACCTTGCTGCCCTCGGTGCGCGAGTACTTCCACCTCTTTGGCTTGACCCGCGAGCGGCTGAAAGCGGCCAAGGAGGATGCGATCGTCATGCATCCTGGGCCGATGAACCGCGGCACGGAGATCACCAGTGACGTGGCCGACGGCAGCCGGTCGGTGATTCTGGAGCAGGTAGCCAACGGAGTGGCGGTGCGCATGGCGGTGTTGTACTTACTTTCCGGGGTGCACGAGGAGACGGCATGAGCGGCCCAGTCTTAGTCCGCGGCGGCCGCTTGGTCGACCCGTCCCAAGATCTGGACGGGGCCTACGACCTCCTGCTCGCCGACGGCGTGGTGGTCCGCCTCGCCGAGTCGATCGAGGCCAGCGAGGTGGGCGACGGCGGCGAGGTGATCGACGCCAGTGGGCTGGTGGTGACCCCGGGGCTGATCGACATTCACGTCCACCTGCGCGAACCGGGCCAGGAGTACAAAGAGGATATCGAAAGCGGCACCCGGGCGGCGGCGGCGGGTGGTTTTACGGCGGTTGTCTGCATGGCCAATACCCGGCCGGTCAACGACGGTCGGGCGGTGACCCGGCACATCGTGGAGCAAGCACGGCGGCACGGCTTTGCCCGGGTCTATCCGGTCGGCGCCATCTCCAAGAAGATGGCCGGCGAGGAGTTGGCCGAGTTCGGCGAGATGGTGCGCGCCGGGGCGGTGGGAGTTTCGGATGACGGCCTGCCGGTGGCCAACGCCGAGCTGATGCGCCGCGCCTTGCTCTACGCTCGCCACTTCGATATTCCGGTCATCCAGCATGCCGAGGACCTCCAGCTCACCGGCAAGGGAGTGATGCACGAGGGAGAGTGGTCAACCCGGCTCGGTCTCCCCGGAATTCCTTCGCTGGCCGAGGATGTGATCGTCCAGCGTGACCTGTTGCTGGCCGAGGAAACCGGCGGTCGTTACCACGTGCAACACCTCTCCAGCCGGCGTAGTCTCGATTTGATTCGCCAGGCGCGGGACCGCGGAGTGCGGGTCACCTGCGAGGTGTCGCCGCACCACTTGCTGCTCTGCGACCAGGATGTGCACACCAGCGGCTTCGATACCTCGACCAAGATGAAGCCCCCTTTGCGCGGTGCCGCGGATCGCGACGCCTTGCTGGAGGGGTTGATCGACGGCTCGATCGAGGTCATCGCCAGTGACCACGCGCCGCATCACCCGGACGAGAAGGATGTCGAGTTCAGCACCGCGCCCTACGGCATTCTCGGGTTGGAGACGACGGTGAGCCTGTGTCTGGATCGGCTGGTGCGGCCCGGAAAGCTGAGTTTGGCTCGGTTGGTGGAATTGTTGTCGACCTCGGCGGCGGCGGTGATGGGCCTTCCCGGGGGCTCCTTGGCTGAGGGGATGCCGGCGGATGTAACCCTGCTGGATCTCGAAAGACCGGTGACGGTCGATGCCACTACTTTCCAGAGCAAGTCGCGCAACACGCCCTTTGACGGCTGGGAGTTGGTCGGCGCACC
>QIHU01000034.1 GCA_003231035.1 Acidobacteriota bacterium | reverse complement strand
TCGGAGCCCCGACGATCACCGACCATCACCGCCTCTTGGGCCGGCACACCGAGTTCTTGCAGTACCTCCAGCAGCATGCGCGGCGAGGGTTTGCGGGAGTCGGCATCGTAGCTGAAGCGGATCGACTCCAGCGGCTCGGCCAGCCCCCAGCGCTCCATCTGCCGCAGATAGAGATCGCCCGGCAAGGGAACGTTCGACACCAACCCCAGACGGTAGTTCGCCGCCTGCAACTCGCCCAGCGCCTCACCGGCACCCTCGATCGCGGTCAGTGTTTCGGCGTACGGCGCGAACCAAGTGCTGAGCAATTCCCCGTCCTCCGCCTCACCACCGAACTTGCACCGCAGCCGTTCGAGGTGCGGTTCCCACGAGGCCTCCCGCATGCGCTCATAGCGGCCGACGTAGTCGCGATGCCAGGGGCCGAAGAGTTCGTTCTCCAGGTCGTCGAGCCTCAAGTTTCGACTACCCCGCGCCCGCAGGAGGGCGAGCATCGCTCGGCGGCCTCGATAGTCGAGCCGATCTCCCGGCAGGCTGGACACTCCGCGCGTGTCGATCAACACGCCGCCCATGTCGAGGAGAACCGCCTTGATCATGCGGGACGAGGTCGATGGAGTTCCACGCCGCGGCGCGGAGAGATTCTGGGTGCGGTCACGTTCCACCCTTTGTACCACAGAGGCACGGGCTGCTAACGCTGACACCCTGGGCAGTAGAAGGTGGCGCGACCCGCTTGTACGATGCGACGAATCGGGCGCGCGCAGCGCTGGCAGGGCTCGCCCTCGCGACCGTAGACCTGAAGCTCGATCTGGAAGTAGCCGCTCTGGCCCTCCCCGTCGGCGAAGTCGCTGAGCGTCGTTCCGCCCACCTCGATCGCCGCCGCGAGCACCGAACGCACCTCGCGAACCAGCCTCTCCCACCGCGTCGCGCCAATGCGCGCCACCGAGCGGGCCGGATGAATGCCGGCCTGGTAGAGCGCTTCGGAGGCGTAGATATTGCCCACTCCGACGACGATGCGCGCATCCATCAAGAAGGGCTTAACGGGACCCCGCCGGCCGACGGCGCGCTGGCGAAGGTACGGCCCGGTCAACTCGCCTTCGAGCGGTTCGATGCCGAGGTGGGCGAAGTGGCGATCGGCCTCGACTTTCGCGGTGGGCAAGCTGAAGAAGAGGCCGAAACGGCGCGGATCGCGAAAGCGCAACCGGTGGCCGGAGCGCAGCAGGAGCGTCACATGCTCGTGCGGGTCGACCTCATCCACCCAAGTGGGCGGCGGCGCGGCCGGTGTGCCATCCAAGGTCAACGTACCGGTCATTCCCAAGTGGACGACGAGTGTCTCCCCCCCTTCGAAGTCGACCAGCAGATACTTGGCCCGGCGGCGCAGCTGTTCAACTCTCTTGCCGCTCAAACGGCGGCGCAAGCGGGCGGCGGGGATCGGCTCGCGCAAGCGCGGCGAATGCACCGTCACACTCTCGATTCGATCCCCCACCAAGTGCGGTTCAAGGCTCAGCCGCAGCACTTCGACTTCTGGTAGTTCAGGCATTGGAGTCATTGTACGCGGCAAGGGATCCTTGGCAGGGCTGCCCACAGGGGCGCCACCAAGGCGTACTCACGATGTTCCAATCCCACCGGGCAGACGCTGGTCAAGCGGCGAGGTCGCGAGGTGAGGCTGGCCGACGAAGTCACCGTCCCGCGGCGAGCTGACCCACCAAATCGACCAGCACCGCTTGCGGATCGTCGCTCTCGCCCTTGAGTCGCATCTCGGCCTCCAGCAAGCGCCACGGCAAGCCGGTGACTACTTTTTCGGAAATTCTCGACGCGGCAAGGTAGGCGCGGTGCAGGCGGTAGGGGTGCAATCCAGCCAAAGGATTCTTCGATCCATCGGGGAGTTCACCTTGAAGCCGGGGAGCGACTCCGCTCTTGAAGCGGTTGTAGTTGCTCTCTCCCGGTTGGACGCGCGCCAGCCGCATGACTCCCTGGAGAGCGGTCAGCTGACGGCAGAACGAAGCCAAGAGGCCAAAGAAGGAGAGGCGCCCCGCCACCGGATCGTCCGCCGCCGCCAGGAGCCGGCGCAGCCGGTCGAGGGCCTCGTGGGAGCGGCCGGCCCCGACCGCATCGAGAAGTTTCCACACATCTTCCTGGCCACGATCTTCGACCGTGCTTTCAACTAGCTGCTTATCGATGCGGCCACCCGAGGCCATGGTGGCCAGCTTCTTGTACTCGGCGGCGAGGCGGCCGGTGGACTCGGCCTCGACATCGCCCTGCCGTTGCTGGCGCAGGGTGCGTCGAGCCAGTTCCTCCATCGCGTCGCGGCTGATGGCAACCCCGGTTTGCTGGTTCAACTCCCGCGCCAGCGGCTCCAAACCGCTCCAGCCACCGCGCCGCTCGCTGGCCACGGA
>QIHU01000329.1 GCA_003231035.1 Acidobacteriota bacterium | reverse complement strand
ACGACCGCCAACTCTTCATGGAGCCCGGCGAGGTCTACGAACTCGAAGTCAGCCCGATGTCGACCAGCGCCTGGCTCGACCAGGGCCACCGACTGCGCATCGAAGTCTCCTCCAGCAACTTCCCTCGCTTCGCCCGCAACCTCAACACCGGCGGCGACAACTGGAACGAAGCCAAGGGCGTGGTGGCAATCAACACCGTCCATCACTCGCCAAAGCACCCATCGCAGATCCGCTTGCCGATTGTGCGGCGGTAGGGCCGTCGCCCCCTCAACGGCCCTTGTAGAGGCTTGCCCGATTCGGGCTCATCCGCCAGTCGGCCGAGGGCGCGATCGACCCGCTCGAACAAGCGGCAATCTGATTGCGCGAGCTGCTCAACGCTCTTCCTAGCCTGGCTCGACAGTTGAGCGGTCGCCACGGCGTACCTCCCTACGAACATCCTTCAAGGCGTGGCCGCCGCTCGATACCAGCTCCTCCTCCGCGTCGGCCAGCCGCCCTACCAGGGCCTCGTCGGAGAGAATTTCCAGCGTCTCCAACAACCCCTCGAACTCCTCCGAAGAGAGCAACACCGCTTCCGCTCGACCATGGCGAGTAATCAAGAATCGCCCGAACTCCGAATGGGCCCGCTCCACCAACTCGGACAACCGGGGTCGCAGTGCCGTCAGTGAAATCGTCGTCGCCGCCATCCGGACCTCCTACTAGAATTTTACAGGATCACGTGAATATTGGGCAACTGGTTGGCTGAGACCAACACCCACCGGTTTCGCTCCTCCAGCCAGCGGCAAGCAGGTCGGATTGACAAAGCCGCGGATCGGCCGCTTGCCATCGGCTACCGGTCGGGAATCCCCCAGGGGCCACTCTCCACGTCAAGGACCAAGAATGCTAGTATTCGCGCATGGTTTACAAAACATCCTAGTGGTCGCAGGGTTCCAACCGGAGCCGTGCGAGGCGATACCAGGGCAAGCCTGCACCCAGGCCAGCCAGGAGGATCGGCGATGAGTTCAAAAACCAGTAAAGCTCAGAAGCGGCACGACACTTCGAGAGAAATTTTCAAGAGCGACAATTGGCAGAAGACGCTCGGAATCATCACTTGCAAGCGCCTTCGAGACGATCCACGAGACGAGTTCCAAAGAGTCGTACGGTTGCTCGGATCAGCCTCTTTCAAGGATCTCCTGGCTAGCTACCAATGGAAAGTGGCGATGACTGGGGGCACCTACGAGGCTGTTCAAGAGGAACTCGCCCAGGATGGCAAGGCTCTGCCCGCCTTCCAGTTGGCCAAGTCCGCACTCGGGATGATTCAACTCGGCAACCTGGTGGTCCACGGCTACATTAGCGCCGTCTTGTTCTTCAACGACTTGGAAGACTACTACTCTGATTCGCCACAGAATCTTTGCCTGCGCCGCCTCTGCAACGAGTTCGGCACGCCGCTGCTGGAAGATTCCACGACTATCGAGTACCTCATCGAACACCGGTTCGCACCACAAGCCCGCGACCGCGAGTATTCCGCCGATGACGCCCAGCGCTACCTGGACGGCGACAACTGCCTGTCCCCCGCTGATCTAGGGCCCAAGGCTCGCGCGGATCGCTCGCGAGAGACCCTTGCGATCATCTCTCACGACAAGAAGAAGATGGTGATGCTCAACTTCTGCTTACGGCACATGGACGAGATTCTTCAGTACCGGCGAGTCTTGACCACAGGCACGACGGGTGCCCGACTGAGGGATCAGTACGAATCCGCCCTCAACAATCTCGCAACTCGAGGATCGGCACTGGATGACCAGAAGAAATCCTGGGGATGGGCAAGGCAGGACAATCTTCAGGCATTTCTCAGAAAGAAGATCTGCCGAATGGCCTCCGGTCCGCTAGGAGGGGATATTCAGATCGGCGCCAAGGTCATCGAGGGAACCTGTCACCGAGTGATCTTTTTCCAGGACCCACAGTCCGCACACCCGCATCAATTCGACATTCGACTCATCGAGAAGGCCATTCAAGATCTAGAGACCGGTGCCCTCTTCGCCACATCCGAGGAAACCGCCGCGCTCATCGTCTAGGTTCAACCTTTCACTCAATGATCGATGGCGCCTCGGATCTGCTCGTCGAACTCCTGGGTGAAAACGGCCGCCGCGCCCGAACCGCCACCGGCGCGGCACAGCTTCCCTTCGGCGCCGCGGTCCAGCTCGACATGATCTTGCGGCTGCGCGACTCGACCGAGCCCGAATAGCCTAGGCAAGCTCACTCGGAGCTGACTGCGTCGGTCACCTTGTGTCCTGCCCAAGCGGTTCGCGATCTTACATCGTCTTGGACCGCCATCGAGATAGCAAGAACCAAACCTCACGGAGTGACGGTGGTGATCTCCAGCGACCAGCCGAGGATCGTTCCGGTGCCGCCGGTCCCT
>QIHU01000055.1 GCA_003231035.1 Acidobacteriota bacterium | reverse complement strand
ACCCAGGTCAGCTTGCCGCGCTGGTGGTAGACGGCGGTGACCAGCAAGGCACCGAGGCCGATCACGGTGGTGAGGTAGCGATCGCGGACGATGGCGAAGGTGGCGGTGACAAAGCTGTTCCAGAGAAAGAAGGTCACCGGCAGGGTCACCCCCCAGACCACCAGGAAGGGCCAGAGCTGGGGGCTGCCGCCGGGGTGCACGAGGAGCAAGGCTAGGCAGAGGATGGCGCAGCTCGCCACGACTAGACCCGCGACCGTCGCACTGGTCAAACTCTTGGCCAGGAGGATGGCGGAAGTGGGCACCGGCGAGGCGTGGGCGATGGGCGCGAAGCCGGTCACCGTCTCCCTGACCAGCGACTCCACCGAGTAGAAGAGGAGCAGAAAACAGATCAGAAGGGTGATCAAACTGAGCGTACCCACGGCGGTGCCGCCGGCGGTCAAGACCACCGGCGCGTCGTAGACCCCCTGGTGGTTGAGGACCGCTTCCGGGATCATCCACAGAATCAGCGCGGTGAAGATATACAGGCCGGGCTGCCCGCGCAGCTCGCGCAGCTCAGTGCGCCAGAGGCTGAAAACGCTGGCGACGAAGCTCGGCGCCGAACTGGTCATGGCGAGCTCGCGCAGTGGCCGGAAGCGAAGGATGGAGGTCTTGCGTTGGGGCTCCGCCGGCTGGGTGGGCGGCGCTTCTCGGAGCCGTCGCCGAGGTCGCAAACCCGTCGCGCGGCCTCGAATGACGGCCTGGCAGTGGCGCACCGAGGCGAGCAGGGCGAGCGATGGCAGCACTACAATTAGGAGTAGCCGGAGCCAGTAGATGGCATCCAAGTCGAGCGGCGCGGTGTTATAGAACTCGACTCCTCGGTTCACTTTGAACACCGTATTCAACAGCCAGCGCATCCCCGAGGGGTCGAAGATCTTCAGCAGCGCGGCCAGCCACGGGGCGATCCCGATCGAGCGCCAAGGGAGAAAGATGAACAGGGTGGCCATGAACAAGGTGGTGGGGACGGCGTAGACCGCCATCGGACGTCGGGTGCGTTCGCCGATGGCGAAGGCGAGGGCGGCGGAGAGCCAAATTCCGGGAACGGCGAAGGCCAGCGCCGGAGCCCAGTAGTTGGACAGCCGGAAGGGGCCCAGAATGGCGTCGGGATCGGTGCGGCTGATCACTTCAATCGAGACCATCGCCACGACGACGTGCAACGTCAGCACTCCAGCCAAGGCGGCGATCACCCCGGCGAACTTGCCGGCGACATATTCGCTGGCGGTCAGCGGTGTGCTGTGCAAGAGATCGGAGATCTTGGCTTCGTCGTCGCGAATGATCGACATTCCGGCCATGATAGCGGCGAAGAAAGAGTAGACGAGAAAGCCGCTCAAACAGAAGGTGGAGGCCAGGGCGTAGCGCGAATTGATGAAAGGCTGGAGCTCGGCGCCGTCGCTCACCGGAATGAAACCGGTGGAATTGATCATCAGGGTGAGCGCGGTGGTGGCGAGCACCAGAGCCCACAGCAAGGGGCTGCGCAGCCAGGTGGAGAGTTCGAGTCGAGCGACGGATCCGGCGCGCCCTAAATTCATGGTTCGCCTCGATTCGTGGCCGGCGCGGTGGCCCCTGGGGCGCGTTCGTCTTGGCTCCCGCCGTGGAGGAGCACCAAGTAGGCGTCTTCGAGGGTGGGCGTCTCGGCGGTGAATCCCGCGGGAGGCGATCCTTGCGGCAGATGCAAGCGCACCTGGTTGCGGCCGGCGATGAGGTGTGCCCGGGTCACTCGATAGGTGGCGGCTAGTCGACCCAACTCGGCGTGGCTCACCGATCCCTCGTAGATCTCTCCGTCGATCGCCTGGCGAGCTTGCCCTGGGGTGGTGGTGGCGAGGAGGCGACCGTGGCGGATCAAGGCGAAACGTGGGCATAGCACCGCCACATCCTCGACGATGTGGGTCGAGAGCAGGACGGTGCGCTCCTCGGCCAGCTCGGCGAGCAGACGGTAGAAACGGATGCGCTCTTCGGGGTCGAGGCCGGCGGTGGGTTCGTCGACGATGATCAACGAGGGGTCGCCAGCGATAGCCTGGGCGATTCCGAGCCGCTGGCGCATGCCACCCGAGTAACCCTTGACCTTGCGCTTTGCCGCGGCGGAGAGGTTGACCCGCTCCAGCAATTCGTCGCACAGTTTCCGCAGGCCGCCCGGCGCCCGCACCCCTTTGAGGCGCAGCATGTGGAGCAGCATCGCCTGGCCGGTCAAGTTCGGGTAGAAACCGAAGTGCTGGGGAAGATTCCCCAGTCGTGGCCAAATCAGCTCGGGCCGTTCGGTGACCTCCTCGCCGTCCCAGAAGATGTGGCCGGAGGTCGGCTCCAAGAGGCCGGCAAGGATCCTCATCAAAGTGGTTTTGCCCGATCCGTTGGGGCCCAGCAA
>QIHU01000404.1 GCA_003231035.1 Acidobacteriota bacterium | reverse complement strand
GTCGGCCGGAGTCAGCGGCTTGCCTGTTCTCGGAAAGCGAGGCTCTACTTTGCCTTCCAGGGCATGATTCTGGCTCAACTCCAAATTTCTACAGGAGGTAGATCGAAAATGAAGAAAGATGAAATTATCCGCGCCTGGCAGGATCCTGACTTTCGGGCTGAACTCAGCGACGCCGAGCGGGCACTTCTCCCAGAGAATCCAGCCGGCCTACTGGAGCTGACCGATGAGGCTCTGGAGGATGTGGTGGGTGGCGGCAGTTGTGTGTGCTGGAGCTGCGACAATCCAGCCCCCAAGGCACCTGGCTAAACCTCAAGCCCTTCAAGACCCATCAAGCATCAGCTGCTAGGGTCTAAAGAGGTCACGCAGGAGGGGAGATCAGTAGGGTTTTCCCTTCTGCGTAGTGGGTGGTCCAGGCCGCCTCTACTGCTGTTCAATGAAGCTCACAACTCAAGACTACTTGAGAGTTGTCTCACCGTGCCTTCCTTCTCGGCTGATCTCTTCGCAGTATGTGGCTTGGATCTCACGGGTCGCTGAAGTTCTGCCTCCCTCTTCGAACTTCGGCTTCGAGTGCAGCCTGGCAAGTCCCGTCCCTGCAGCCGACTTCTTGGTGGCGGTGATCCCGTCGGACGGGAGCCGCTCCGCCTGGGCGGGTGAGAATCCTTTGGCAGGGCCGCCTCCAGAGACTGACTCCGATTCAGCCTGGAAATCTGTGCAACGCTTTCTTGGCGCTTGGAGTCACGAAGCCGCGCTGGCGCCAATTCATGACACGTGGTTAGAATTCGACATTGCCGAGCCAGGGTCCAACCTCCCGGAACCGAGTTTCTTCTTCGGATTCGACGACCGCGCTGATCGGAACCATCCAGACCTGGTGGTGGCACTCGTCGAACGTCTCTTGACGCGCCCGATGGGGGAACGACGTCGCCAAAAGCTCCTGAGCTGCTTCTCGGCCCTACCGGAAAATGGGCTGATCTTCCAAGTCGGACTCCTGCTGGCGCGCCCCACCGATGAGATTCGTCTGTGCACGAGGTGGCTCGCACGCGATGAGATTCTTTCCTATCTGCAAAGAATTGGGTGGGGAGGATCGATCGCCGAACTCTCACTGCTGATGACGGAGCTCGCCCCGCTGGTCGATGCCATTAGCCTCGATATTTCGGTTGAAGACAGTGTCTCTGGCTCGATCGGCTTGGAGTGCACCATCCACGACCAGCCTGAGGGACGCAAGAGAGTCGACTCGTTCTTGCAGTACTTGGTGGCGAGGAATGCTTGTCTGCCAGCGAAGAAGGAGGCGATCTTCGAGTGGTTGGGCTTCTCTACCCAAGAGTCCGATGAGAGTCGCTGGCCCACCCATCTCCTCAAGGCATCGAGAAGCTCAAGCGTCGAAGGGATGAGTACTTTCGCCAGGACCCTCAATCACATCAAAATCAGTTTTGAGTCCGAGAAGCCAGTTTCCGCGAAAGCTTATCTAGGGGTTCGGCACTTCTGGGCTCGCAGGGTAGCGGGGACCCTTGCATGACTTCATCCGCCTTTCCGGTACGTCGTGCACTTTCGATCCGAGAGCACCGCGATCGACCGTACTCCACCGGAAACCTGGACCGGGAGCGCGGAACGCGTCGACTGGCTCGTTGGCAGGCGACCGCCCCCTTTGACAGCGGAGACTACTTCGCTCGACGTCTCGCTGCGGACGACTTGAGCCGCGAAACCTTGTGTGATTTGCTCGCCGAGACCGCCGGTTCGGCTACCGATGGAGATCAGCCGCCGTGGGCGATTGAACTCGCCGAGTGCTTTTCGTCCGAGGGGTCCGACGAGCCCCGGCTGGTTCCGCCGAAGCCATGGAAGAATTCGGATGCATACCCATTTTGGGCTCTTGTGGAACCGATAGCCCGTCGCGCTGCTCACGCTCTGTCCGTGGATCTCGAAGAGCTTGCGCGGGCGCATCCAGGAGGGCCACTCGCTGCCGAGAAGATTGAGGAACTAGTCATCGCGTGCCTTCCCTGGGACCTGCTCCAGTGGCCCTTTCGCACTCTAGTTCTAGAGTTAAACATCGCACGATTGAGCGGGCGGTTGGCTGAAGATGACCCTCAGAAGCGATTCAGGGAGTTCACTCAGGGGCTGAAGAGTCGGGAAGTAGCTCTAGAACTGTTCCGATCGTATCCGGTTCTTGCTCGACAACTCATCGAGCGGGTCGAGGTGTGGAAGGAAACCACCTTCGAGCTGCTGGAACGTCTCTGTCAGGGTTGGCGGTCCATTCAATTGACTTTCGAGGGTAGCCTGGAGACAAGCATCGAGGCGGCCGTTCAGTAGCGCTCCTCGAGTTTGCCTCTGGCTTTCGCCTGGTCTACAAGCCGCGCTCCTTGTCGATTGATCTTCAGTTCCAGGAGCTGTTGGAAACCACCAACGGGTGGGGCTTTCGTCCATCTTTGCGCCGGCTCGTGCTACTCGACTGTGGAGGCCACGGTTGGTTGGAGTATCTCGCTGCGTGCCCCTGTCGTTCGGTAACTGAAGTGCGACGGTTCTATCAGCGGCAAGGCGCCTACCTGGCGCTCCTCTACATCCTGTGCGCAACCGATATCCACTTCGAGAATCTGATCGCCGTCGGTGAGCATCCCTTCATTGTTGATCTCGAATCCCTCATGCAGCCCGGTGCGGCTGATGGGGATCCACTGGCCAGCGACCTGTTGCGCGGCTCGATCGTGGAAGTGGGTCTACTGCCGGTAAGGAACTGGGAGAACGCGAGTTCTCCTGGGCTTGATGTCAGCGGCTTGCCCGACGGTCAGCTCCCTCCGCGCCCTGAGCCCTACTGGGCAGACAGCGGTACGGACGAGATGCGGTACTCGCGCCGGTTGACCACGATCGAGTCCAGATCGCAGCATCGGCCGAAACTGGAGGGTGCCGCCGTCGCGGCGATTGAGTTCACCGATGAGATTATTGAGGGGTTTGGGACGCTCTATCGACTCGCCCTAGCGCACCGCGAAGAAATGTTGGCCGACAAGGGCCCCATACTCAGTTTTGCCCAGCATGAGGTGCGAGTTCTACTGCGCTCCACATCGATCTACGGCCTGATGCTTCGCGAGAGTTTTCATCCTGACTTTCTGCGCGACAGCCTCGATCGTGACCGCTTTTTCGACAAGTTATGGAAGCAGGTTCCTCAACGGCCGTTCCTGCACAAAGTGATCGGTGCTGAGCAGGAGGCCCTGCGCCGAGGAGATATCCCCATCTTCATGACTCATCCGACTACCCGTGCCCTCAAGCTTGATTCGG
>QIHU01000172.1 GCA_003231035.1 Acidobacteriota bacterium | reverse complement strand
CGGGCTCTTGATTCCGCTTACGCCTTGGTCAGCCAATTTCTCCTGCGTTGCCGAGTGCCGAGCAAGGTCGCGCGATAAGATGCCGCCTATGGAACTCTCTCCCTCTTCCCGTCCCGTGGACCAGATTCTTGACGATGCCGTGGCCGGTCGGCGGATCTCGGCGGGTGATGCTCATACTCTGTTGTTGGATGGTGACCTGCTGGAGCTAGGGCTGGCGGCGGACGCGGTGCGCAGGCGGCTCAACGATGGCGCGGTGGCCACGTATAACATCGATCGCAACATCAACTACACCAACGTGTGCGTCTACAAGTGCCGGTTCTGCGCCTTTTATCGCCAGCCGGGGGATCCCGAGGGGTATCTGCTGTCGCACGAAGAGATTGGGCGCAAGATCGAAGAGACGCTGGCGCTGCGCGGTACGGGGATCTTGATGCAGGGCGGGGTGCATCCCGATCTGCCGCTCTCCTACTACCAGGAGCTGCTCGGCTTCATCCGCAAGAACTATCCGACCATTCACCTGCACGCCTTCTCGCCGCCCGAGATCAAGTTTGTGGCGCGCAAGGAACGGATGAGCTTCTACGAGGTGATCGCGGCGCTCAAAGAGGCGGGGTTGATGTCGATTCCGGGGGGTGGGGCGGAGATTCTCTCGGACGAGGTGCGCCGCGAGGTGCTCGCCTACACCAAGACCTCGGCCGAGGAGTGGATTGATGTGATGCGTCAGGCTCACAAGAACGATTTGCGCAGCTCGGCGACGATGATGTACGGCATGGGCGAAGGGCTCAGCGAGCGGGTGGAGCACTTCCAGCGGATTCGCGACCTGCAAGACGAAACCGGTGGCTTCACCGCCTTTATCTCGTGGACCTTCCAGCATGAGCACACCGACATGCCGGAGGTGCCGGAGACGTTCGCGGTCGAGTACTTGCGGACGCTGGCGGTCTCAAGGCTCTTTATCGACAACATCACCCACTTCCAGACCAGTTGGGTGACCCAAGGCAAGAAGATCGGGCAGGCGGCGCTCAAGTTTGGGGCCGACGACATGGGCTCGATCATGATCGAGGAGAACGTCGTCTCCGCCGCCGGCACCGCCTACCAGATGAGCCAGGAGGAGATGGAGCATCTGATTGCGACCGCCGGCTACGAGCCGCGCCAGCGCACCAATCTCTACGAGCGGCAGGTCAGCAAAGACGAGACGGCCGAGATTTCCCAGCGCTACAGCCATGCGCTGACCCCAGCCAACCGCGATCTGGCCTCGCCGCTGGTGGTGGTCGCGTAGTCGCTACTCCCAGGGGATATCGGGCATGGCGAGGCGCTCGACCACTTGCCCCTCGCCGATCACCGTGGTCTCTAGGATTTCGTCGACGTCGTCGAGGGTGACCTTGCGGTACCACAGGTTGTAGGGCCAGACGGCGACCACGGTGCCACGGCTACAGTGTTTGAGGCAGCCGGTGCGGGTGACCATCACCGTGTCGCGCAGCCCACGATCACGCACTCGGTCTTTGAATTGGCGGTAGAGTTCCAGGCCGCCGCGAGGGGCGCAGCACGGTTTCTTCTTCTCGGGCGGGCGATCGTTGACACAGACGAGGATCTGAACTTGGGGGGCGGCCATCACTCCATCCTACCCGCTGTAGAATCTCTAGCGGTGATCCACTCCACTCCATCGCTGTTCAACCACGGGAAGTCGCGCCGTTGATTCGGTTGGTGGCCAATCCCGCAGGGGGCCGAGGCCGTGTGAAGCGGCGGCTGGACGAGCTGCATCGGCTGGCGAGCGCGGCCGGTGTGGAGTTGTCGCTGAGCCGAGACGCGGCCGATCTCACCGCTCAGGCTCGCCGAGCGGTGGAGGAAGGCTGCCAGCGTTTTTTGGTCGCGGGCGGGGACGGGACGGTCCACCACGCCGTGCAGGGTCTGGCGGGTAGTGACTGCGCTCTGGCGGTGGTGCCTTTGGGTAGCGGCAACGACTTCGCCGGGAGCCTGGGGGGGCCTCAGGAGATGGCTGCGGCGGTGGAGCACGGGCTAGGTGGGGAGTTTCGATCGATCGATCTGGTGCGGGTGGAGGAGCGCTTTTTCGCCTGCGTCGGCGGCCTTGGATTTGACAGCGCCGCCAACGAGGTGGCCAACCGCGTCCGCCGGCTGCGGGGCCAGTGGATCTACCTCTATTCCGTCCTCCACACCCTGGCGACCTTTCGCGCCCCGCGGCTAAGAATCCAGTATGAAGGGGGGAGTTTTCATGGCGAGGCGCTCATGGTGGCGATCGCCAACGCGCCGCGCTATGGCGGTGGGATGCGGATCGCGCCGGCCGCCAGGATGGACGACGGCTTGCTCGACCTGGTGATCATCAAGAAGGTGGCGCTACCGACCTTCCTGCGTGTCTTGCCCAAGGTCTACAAGGGGACCCACGTCGACCACCCGGCGAT
>QIHU01000535.1 GCA_003231035.1 Acidobacteriota bacterium | reverse complement strand
ACGCGCCAGTCGTTAGAGGAGAACAACCAGAAGGCCATCTGGCCGCTCCCACTGTTGCCGGCGAGATGTTGCCACTGCGGCCACACATTGCCCTGCATGCCGATGGTGTGCGACCAACCGTTTGCGGGGTTCACCGCTAGCAACTCGTCAGATCCGTCGCAATCGTAGTCACCGGTGGTGTAGTCGTCACTGCCAGAAATATTCCACCAGTGGATTGCGCCACCCCCGTCGCCTTCGATGAAGCTCCAGCTAGAGCCGTTGAAGCGCATCGTGTGGTGCCAGCCATTCGGATTGATCGCGAGCAATTCCTCTTGCGCACCTCCGGTGAAATCGCCGGCCACATAGGAATCGGCGGAACCGAGGTTCCACCAGGCGATGGAACCGCTGCCATTGCCTTCAACCCAGCTCCAGCTGGAGCCGTTGAAACGCATGGTGTGGTGCCAACCGTTCGCATTGAGCGCCAAGAGCTCGTCGCGACCATCGCCGTCGAAGTCGCCAGCCACGTACTTGTCGGCGGAGCCGATGTTCCACCAAGCGATGGCGCCGCTGCCATTGCCTTCGATCCAGCTCCAGCTGGAACCATTGAAGCGCATGGTGTGATGCCAGCCGTTCGCATTGAGCGCCAACAGCTCATCCCGGCCGTCGCCGTTGAAGTCGCCAGCCACGTACTGGTCAGCGGAGCCGATGTTCCACCAAGCGATGGAACCGCTGCCGTCGCCTTCGAGGAAACTCCAATTGGAGCCGTTGTAGCTCATGGTGTGGTGCCAGCCGTTCGCATTGAGCGCCAGCAGCTCGTCCCGGCCATCGCCGTTGAAGTCGCCAGTCACATAGGAATCCGCCGGACCGATATTCCACCAGAAGATCGAACCACCGCCCGTGTTCCCACTCTCGTCGGTCCAATACTGAGTGGGGAGCGGTTGGCTGTAGAGATCCCGGACCCCTTCGAGGGTATCCGGGTCCAGCCCCATGAAGTAACGATGGCCGGCGACATCCGGTGGCTCTCCCACGGTCGGGTCCATCAAGTCGAGATCGGTCTGGTGGTTGAAGCCCACCGCATGTCCGACCTCATGCAGCACGACCGAGAAAAAATGAAACTCGCCGTTCTGGATCCCGCCCGCTAGGCCCTCCATCGGATCGAGCCCGAAGTACCAAGTCATACTGCTATCCATGTGTATCTCGCGGTCATTGAATGCCCAGAAGCCGCCGCCGCTGGCGCCACCCTGGTTCTCCCAGAAGACGTCGATCTCCGAGGCTCCCGTGGTGACCTCGACAAACTCAATGCCGGTAATCAGGGTATTGACGTCCGAGACGACGCCGTTGAACACGTCGAAAGCATCCACCACCCTTTGCCGCGCCATGGCGGGCCAGGTGCCCTGGAACCGGTAGCGGACCCGACTGGCATTGTTGTTTTCGTCGATGAAGCAGTGGCCCTCGTCGAAGTTGCCGTTCGTATCCAAGCGGTAATTCCTGTCGTCCCAACAGCTAAAGCCGGAATACGGTTCGCCGGTGTCATTGAATCCACCGAGGTCCCGGTTTGTGCGGTGGTTGTGCGCTGAACTACCGTCCTCAACGCCGTCTCGCTCCCACTGAATGTTGGCCGCGCTATGGTTGTGAGCGGTGAGCGGAGGCAGTGCCCACAGTCCACCGACGATCAAGAGAGGGACTACGGCAAGGGCTGCAAGGAGGCTCCATCGGCGATAGCGGTGAGGTCGACCCGAAAGGCTCTGAGCCGGCATGCCAGAGAGGGCATCGAAACGTGGTCTATCTTGCGTGGAAGTTTTCATTTGCTCACCCCCCCGCCATTGGCTTTCCACCAGCCGGAGAAGCGACTGAGCGCGGCCTCTCTTTGTTCGCGGGTGGTTGGAACGAAATACGGGTTGACGTAGCCGAACTCCTCGCCGGTCAGCGCTTCAACGGCCAGGATGGACTTGACGCGCAAACCCTCTCGGGTGGTGGAAGCCAACGCCGCGGATGCCAGTACAGCCAAGCCGCTTTCGTCCTGGACAGCGGCGAGAGCCAAGGCCGAATAGAGGGCGAGGTTGCCTCCCTCGGTGCCTTGGACTCCCGCGTCCGCAAGCTGGGCTCGCAGGACAGCAATCGCCGGTTGGTACCGCCGTTTGGCAATGGCGATGGCCGCGCGCTCCCGAACCTCAGCCTGCTGCGTCCGATCGTCAAGAGTCTTGACGAGCGCATCCAGACAGCCCTCACAGTTCAACTGAGACAGCGCGAGGACCGCCTTCAGGCGCACCCGCGATGACTTGTCATGGAGCGAGCGAATGGCAACATCCCGATGATCTTCGGTACCCAGGATGGCCAGAATCTGCAAATCTGCAAACTCGCGGCTCGGAGGGTGGGCTCGCCGTCCGTGGTCAGAATCACCAGAGCCTCGGTCACGCCCGGATCACCCTTCTTCGCGACGCGGCAAAGGGAGAGGGTCGCCGTCTCCCTCACCGTAACCTCGAGCTTGGGGTTGAGTGCAAGATCCAGCAGCTCCACCGCCGAGGCTTGTGAAGCCCCGATAGCGCTTCCACTGCTGCCCACCAAGTCACACCAAGAATTCGCGCGCGCCTCCACGGCGGTGAAGAGAAGCAAACAGACCACCAAACTGCCGGCCACTGGCCCTAACCTGGCCAGCCGACACTCGGTGCGTACCCACAGTTGTTCTTGATTCCTTCGTCTACTCACGGATGTTCTCCTTGTGGATGAATGGGAAGCCGCGACCGCCTTGGCCGGTAGATCGGCTCCTGTACGGATCCTTGGCGCAGAACCAGCGGACTCCCCCTCAGCCAACTCGGAATCGGTACCCAACTCGGCGCTGCCAGCACCGGCTACCCTTCAAACCGCGCAAGAGGCCGCGGCAGAGGCCAGAGGCCAGAGGCCAGAGAGGACCCACACCCAAGTCCGCGCCGCCGCCACTCAACCGTTGCACCCACA
>QIHU01000224.1 GCA_003231035.1 Acidobacteriota bacterium | reverse complement strand
GCTCAGGCCTCGAAGAGTGGCGCTGCGACGAATTCCACCCGCTACCCGCGAGCTATGACCGCGCAAGATTTCTAACAGTCGTCGACTCACCCAGTCTTCCCGCTTCGGATCATCCTCGTCATGAAAGACGTGCGAAGCGGCCCAGAGGTATTGGGTGACATGAATCACGTCCAGCACCACGATCAGGCTCACATCATATTTCTTTGCCATCTTCGGCAAGATTTTCAGCTGTGTCTCGTTGCCGTCGACCAGCGCCACCCAGGTCTTTTTGTGCTGGGGGTCCCGTTTGTGTGCTTCCCTGAAGGCTTGCTCGATCACCTGCTCGGGTGTCTTTTCTAGGCTCGCCCAAACCCTTTTGTCCTCGGGGCGGGGCCGTTTTCCCGGCTCTACCTCATGAATCGGTGCAAGGCTACGCACCACCTGCTCGGGTCGGCGGACGAAAGGCGCGATGGTGTACACCGTCGCTACTGTCGCCATACGCTTGCGATTGCTTTTGGCCTTCTTGCTGCTCGGGGTGGACTTGCGTCGACGGTTCTCTGCCTCCTTGCGAGTCGCCTCGCGTAGATCTTGATGGCGCATGACCACGCCCTTACCGTCGAAGCTCAGGATCATCAGTGAGTCCCCGGCTGCCACCTCGCCGGCCGGTCGTTGCTCGTAAAAGTCGTCGAAGTCTACCGCTGCCCGGGCCACCAGCTCTTCGAGTTGACGTTTCGGTACGTGGGTGCCGCTCTGGCGCTTCAGACTGGCCACCGCGTCCTCGAACGAGCCCTTGGACGCCTCTTCAGCCGCCCGGCGACGCAGCTCGTGCGAATAGCGCTCCGGCGGCAGATTGAGCTCAGCGTCCAACGGATGAAGGCTGCTCAAGCCTTCGCCGCCGTAGCCTGCCCGCGGCACCTTCACCGGCCCGAAAAGGCTGCCCAAGGTGCGCTCGTGCAGCCGCTCCTGTGGGTGCTCGATGTCCTCTGCGTCGAGTACCGGGCCTGACGCCTCGCCGGGACTGCGCAACGCCACGTGCTCTTCGAGCAAACGGCGCAGCAGTTCTCGTCCCTGCTGCTCCAGCTCTCTTTCCAGCTCACTGTGGGTCATGGTGCAAGCCTCCTTGGACCCGAAGTGTGTCACCATATCCGAGAAGTACGCCATGGAGTGTGCAAAACACTCCGGAGAAGCCAGAGCGAAAGCGGCAGTCGGCATCGCGATATCCCCTCAGCCCGCCCGCAGACATGTTGCCGCGTTCCGGACCAACGGATAGAGAAATACTTTCTTCACGGATGCCCCATGCCGTGCATGAGCGCGGTCCATTCGCCCGCGCCCGGAGGTCTCGCCGACCTCAATCCAGTTCGCCGCCCGATAGCAAGTGCCACTGAATCGCTCCCCGTCTACCAAGGTCTCCAACAGCACGGGCTCTACTGCGTAGCGGATCGGCCAATCTATCGCCATTTGCCGCGCCGCACACGACAACACCCGACTCGCCAAGTTACGCACCTGCACCCAGGGCAACAGCAAGAAGCGGCTATTGTTGATCACTCGCTGGAGATTGCGACTCCGTGTCCGCTCATCCCAGCCGATCCAACCGTCCCGCGATGCCAGCCGCCAAGCCGGGCTGGAGAAGCGCACACAGCCCACCACCCGATGCTCGGGCTGCGACACATGCACCAAATAGCACAGCTGCGCGCCGTAGGCCACCGAGTATCCTTGGTAAGGATAGCGTCCGACCAGCTCTCGAAACTGCCGCCGCGACTCGGTGTCGCGGGCCTCTTCGAGCACGACCGCACCGAGATCCTCCACCGATCCCACCAGAGGTTGCCCGGGCTCGCCCTTGGATGTCTGTGGGATTCGCGTCGAAGAACCGAACGGCCGCCGCCGCCGCCTCTGCGGCAACTGGAGATATCCGCTCCATTCCAGTTGCTCGAGATACTTTCGACATTCCAAGGCTCTGAGCGAGCCATTAGGGCGTCGCCAGCCCAGCAGCTCGCACACCGTCTTAGCCAACTCGGTACGACTCACGCCAGCGCACGAATCGACCACCTCGCGGATCAACTTCAAGTCCTCGGCGGTCACGTTCCGCCCCGCGAAGCTCATGGGGATGTCTTCGGATTGCATGCCTTGCCTCCTTGCCATGGCAACATAGCGAAAGCGGCAAAAGAAGTCCAGCATCTTTTTCTGCGGGATCTCCGGCGGTGTTCAACGTTTGGCTGCGTCAGCACTGGGACCTCGGCCAAGAGGCTCACACCGAGCCCGGGGCCGACCGGAATTCCCCTCCTATCGACCCTCTGTGGCCATAAGGCACGGAGAATTCACTTCTAGGCCGTTTGCCGACGAGCTATCTTTCTGAAAGATAAAGACTTACTGTTGTTTCAAAAGAGCCGCACCCAGATTGCAAAGCAAGGCAAAGTGATAGGCCAGAGAATGGAAACCACTAC
>QIHU01000085.1 GCA_003231035.1 Acidobacteriota bacterium | reverse complement strand
CGGCTATGGCTGTTGCGACAACGGCTTGCTCTTTTCGCTCAACGCCCACATGTGGAGTGCTCAGGTGCCGCTACTGCGCTTCGGCAATGAGGAGCAGAAGGATCGCTATCTGCCGCCGATGGTGGCGGGGGATCTGATCGGGGTGCATGCGATCACCGAGGAAGGGTCGGGCTCGGACGCCTTCAACGTAGCTTGCCGCGCCCGTCGCGACGGCGAGAACTACCGGCTGAGCGGCTCGAAGATCTTCATCACCAATGCGCGTCGCCGATCTGGTCATCGTCTTCGCCACCACCAACCCAGAGTGGGGGCCGGACGGGATCTCGGCCTTCCTGGTCGACAAGGGCACCCCCGGTTTTTCGGCCAGCTCCGGCTTCGACAAAATGGGGTTGCGCACCGCCCCCATCGGCGAGATCTTCTTGGACGACTGCGCGGTGGCCGCCAGCCAGCGGCTGGGCCCCGAGGGGGCCGGGGTGGCGATCTTCAACAGTTCGCTGGACTATGAACGGGCCTCGATTCTCGCCGCCAACGTCGGCGCCATGGAGCGCCAGTTGGAGAAATGCGTTGAGCGTGCCGCCAGTTGGGAACGCTTCGGCAAGCCGATCGGCAAGTTCCAGTCGGTCTCCAACAAGATCGCCGACATGAAGGTCCGTCTCGAAACGGCTCGCCTCTTGCTCTACAAGGTGGCCTGGCTCAAGACGAAGGGGCGGCGCGCCAGCATGGAAGCGGCGATGGCCAAGCTCTACATCAGCGAGTGCATGGTGAAATCCAGCATGGAAGCGATCAGCATCTTTGGCGGCTACGGCTACATGAAGGAATATGAGGTCGAGCGCGATTTGCGCGACGCCATCGGCGGCACCATCTATTCCGGCACCTCGGACATTCAACGGTTGATCATTGCCAAGTACATGGGGCTGTGATCCCAATTTTTCCACCATGGCACCCCTTTCACTAGCCCACGCGCTCGACGAAGCGGTCCGGCTCCACCCCGATCGGCCGGCGGTGGCGATGCCGCGCGAGGCCGGCGGCGCGACCGTGACCTACGCCCAACTGGCGGCGGCGGCCGGCCGGGTAGCCTTAGAGCTGCGCCAAGCCGGGGTGGGCCGCGGCGACCGGGTAGGTCTGCTGTGCCCCAAGTCGATAGAGGCGGTGGCTGGTCTCTGGGGGGTGCTCTGCGCGGGCGCCGCCTATGTGCCGCTGGATCCTCTGGCGCCACCGAGCCGAGCTGGCCTCATCGCTGGCGACTGCCAAATGAAGGCGCTGCTGGCTTCGTCCCAACGTTCGGCGGCGGTGGTGGCGGCGCGGGAGGCGGTGGCGGGGGTCGAGGTGATCCAGATTCATGGCGATGGTCAGCTCGCCGAGTCTAGCTATCTCGACGGACTGGCACGGCCGTCGGCTTTGGCCCCATCGTTCACCCCATCGGTGCGACCCAACAGCCGCGACCTAGCCTACATCCTCTACACCTCGGGCTCGACCGGGGCCCCCAAAGGGGTGATGGTGTCGCACGGCGCCTGCCTTTCGTTCGCCGAGTGGGGACGCTGGCGCTTCGCCCTCACCCCCGAAGACATCCTCTCGAGCCATGCCCCCTTTCACTTCGATCTCTCGACCTTCGACCTCTACGCGTCGACCCTGGCCGGCGCCAAGGTGGTGGTACTGGATGAAGAGACGGTGCGCTTTCCGATGGCGGCCAGTACCGCGATGGCGGCGGAGGGGATTACCGTTTGGTATTCGGTGCCGGGGGCGCTGCGCGCCATGCTCCGCCGGGGGCGACTGGCGCGCCAAGATCTCAGCCGTTTGCGCACCGTTCTGTTCGCGGGTGAGCCCTACCCGGTGGGCGAACTCCAGCAGTTGCGGGAGGCTCTGCCGGGGGTCGAGTTGTTCAACCTCTTCGGTCCGACCGAGACCAATGTCTGTACCTACTGGGAGGTACCGGCCACCGGTGGGTGGCCCTGGAGCTCGGTTCCGATCGGCATCGACTGCGAGAACTGTCAGGGGGTGGTGGTCGATGGCCAGCTGGAGCCGGTCGCCGATGGGGTCGATGGTGAGTTGTTGGTTCGGGGTGGAACGTTGATGGAGGGCTACTGGGGCGACCCCGAGAAGACGGCGGCTTCGTTCCTGCCCGATTTCCTCCATCCCCACCTGGCCGACCGCCTTTACCGCACCGGCGATTTGGTGCGGCGCGAAACGGACGGTACCTACACTTTCCTCGGACGCGCGGACCATCGGGTGAAGGTGCGGGGACACCGGGTAGAGTTGGGCGAGGTGGAGGCGGCTTTGGACTCCCTTGAAGAGGTTCGCCAGGCGGCGGTGGTGGCGGTGCCAGAGGGTGGCGAGGAGGGGGCGGACAACGAGCTGATCGCCTTTGTGGTGGGGGAGACGACGGACTCCGAGGGCGGTTTGCAGGGCGTTGCGAGAGCGCTGCGCCGTTCTCTGAAAGGGCGTTTGCCAGGGTATATGATCCCTGCTCAATTCCGCTGGCTGGCGAAGATGCCGATGACTTCGACGGGCAAGACCGACCGCCAGTGTTTGCTGGCGATGGCGGGGCGAGATGAAAGTATGAACGAGAGTGGATCGAAGGGGTCGAACCCCGGCGAGAGGAGATCCTGATGGCGGTGATAGACGATATTCGGAGTTTTCTGGCGGAGGAACTGCGGATCAGTGAGGCGCTGGGGCTGGACGTCGATTTGCCC
>QIHU01000191.1 GCA_003231035.1 Acidobacteriota bacterium | reverse complement strand
ATTCACGGCACCGCCGACGAGACCATACCGCTGGCCATGGGCCAAGAACTCTTCGCGGCGGCGGCGGAGCCGAAGGAGTTCCTCACCGTCGACAAGGCGGGCCACAACGGCGTTGAGGCCCGCGGTGGTGAGGCCTATGTGCGGCGGTTGCGGCGGTTTGCTGAGGGGTGCTTTGGCGCCCCCCTACCTGGGGAACAAGCCTAGCGGGAAGCGTTTGCGGCAGTCCGTGAACAGATTGTTGGGAAGATCCGATACTTCCACGCAGCAGATCGCCCCAGATTGGGTCTCGCCTCCGGGCTCGTCGTCGATCCACGCGGCACAACGCTGCGTATCCTCACAGAGACTGCTGACCGTGATCGCTATCCACTTGCCGGACAGGCCGATGGAGACTGTCGGTTTTGCCTTCAAATTCGTTGTCGGTAGCAAGACCCAGCATAGGCAGATGCCAAGAATTAGCGTTCTGACTCTCTGTTTCGTCATGTCTCTCTCCCCTTCGGTTCAGTTTTCTTCCGTTGCCCCTCCGCCAGGAGGATAGTTCCTGATCTTGACGCGAGATCTATCCTGAGATCGTGCCACTCGGCTGTCGCGGGTGCTCAAGGGCTGGTGCTATTGTGCTTCCGTGCAGTGGGCTGTTCCAGTTGGAATTGGGTGTCGCGGAAGGTCAGGAGGTCGATCCAAGCATGATACGGGAGTTCGCTGAAGGGGACGAAAGCACGATTACCCGGTACTTGCAGGCGTGGAGCGACGGCGACAGCACAGCTAGAGAACGTCTCTTTGAGCTGGTCTATGCACAGCTGAGCCAGATGGCGGCCAATCGGTTGCGGGGCGAGAAGGGGGGCCATACCCTGGAGACTCGGGACTTGGTGCACGAGGCCTTCTTGCGGCTGGTCGATCAGCGGCGGGTTCGCTGGCAGGACCGAGCCCACTTCTTCAACATCTCGGCCAGGATCATGCGCCGGATCCTGGTCGATCACGCTCGCAAGACGAATAGCTTGAAGCGGGGAGGAGATCAGGTACGGGTGACCTCTGAAGAGGGGGCCGCGGTCGCGGTTGGCGGGGCGCCAGACCTGCACCGCGCCCTCGAGAAGTTGGAGGCGCAAGATCCGGTGCTCGCTCAAGTGGTCTTACTGCGGGTGTTCGCGGGCCTCACCCAGGAGGAGACCGCCGAGCTTCTCGAGACCTCCTTGCGTTCGCAGGCGCGGAGTTGGCGCCGCGCCAAGGCGTGGCTCTACGCCCATATGGTCGAAGGGACCGGAGATGAACTCTGAGCGTTGGCGTCTAGCCTGGGATCTCTTCGATGAAGCGGCTTGCCTTCCGGTGCAGCAACGCGACGTACTGCTCGCCAAGAGCTGTGTCGACGATCCAGAAATCCAGCGGCTGGTGTCGGGCTGGCTGCGCGCCGACGCGGATTCGGCGGACTTTCTAGACGACGGCTGGCTGGCTAGGGAAGTGCTGGCCGCCCCCGACCTGGTGGGGCGCAGGTTGGGATCCTGCCAGATCACCGGCCGTCTAGGCCAGGGCGGCATGGGTACGGTCTACCTCGCTCATCAAATCGACGAGATTTTCGACCGTCAGGTGGCCGTCAAGGTGCTGAGCTGGCGCCCCTTTGGCGAAGAGGCGCGGGGTCGGTTTCAAATCGAACAACAGGCACTGGGACGGCTGGATCACCCGGCGGTGGCTCGCATCTACGACGGCGGGACTACCGAAGAGGGCTTCCCGTATCTGATCCTCGAGTACGTCCCCGGCGAGCCCCTCGATCGCTACTGCGAGAGCCACAATCTTTCGGTGGCGCGGAGAGTCGCTCTCTTGCGTCGAGTTTGCGGGGGTGTTGCGGCGTCGCACCATCGATTGATCGTCCACAGCGATCTGAAACCTAGCAACATCTTGGTGCGTGAGGATGGCCAGCCCAAGCTCCTAGACTTCGGCATTGCGCGTCTTCTCGACCCGGCGGGAAGCTCTTCGAGCGACCCTGGCCACCCGGTCTCGCGGCCGCTGACTCCGCGCTACGCCAGCCCGGAACAGCTGCGAGGAGAGTGGGTTACCACGGCGAGCGATGTCTTCTCGCTGGGGGTGATACTCCATCAGGTTCTCTACCGCGCTCTTCCCGCGACCACTGCCGAGGAGCTGGCGCGAGCGCCGCGCGGAGAGCTGGACTGCATCGTGTTGAAGGCGCTGCATCTTGACCCAGAGCAGCGCTACCCGTCGGCGGAGAGCCTCGGGGAAGATTTAGGCCGTTACCTGCGAGGGCTGCCCGTTGAGGCGCGACGGGGAGGCCGTGGTTACCGGGTCCTCAAGTGGATCCAACGCAACCGGTGGCCGACCGCCACGGCGTTGGCGGCCTTGGTGGCGCTGTTGATCTTTTCCGGTGGATTGTGGCTCAACAAGTTGCGTCTCGAGCAGGAACGCAACGGACTCCAGGAAGTGGCTCGTTTCTTCTCTGGCGTCTTCGAGCAGGCGGGGCCCTTTGTGGCCGAGGGGGTGGACGTTTCCCTCAAGGAAGCTCTCGACCGGAGCGCGGACTATCTGGCCAGTGGCCCCCAAGGTGAACCGGGAGTCCACGCCACCCTGGTCGCGGTGCTCGGCGAGATCTATCTCGACTTGGGTGAGCCGGAGAAGGCGTTGGCCTGGTCGCAACAGGCCCACGCTTTGCACACGACCCTGCGGGGCGAGAAGAGCCGTGAAGCGGCGGCTAGCCTCGACATGGTGGGCGCGGCGCAGCGCGAACTCGAACACCTTGACGAGGCCGAGAAAGCGAACCGCGATGCCTTGGCCATCCTGCGAGCAAACCCCACGCCGGATCGCCGCCTGCTGATTCGCAGCCTCAATAACCGGGTCAGTCTCCATTGCTGGCGCGAGAACTACCAAGCCGCCATGCCGCGCTCCACGGAGGCTCTGGCCTTAGCGCGGGCCAGCTTGGCGCCCGAGGACAGCGAGAGGATCGCGGCTCTTCTTCAGCACGCCCAAGTGATGAGTCACGTCGGCGATCCGCAGCTTGCGGTCACCCTGTACCGGGAAGCGCAAGCGATCCTCGAGCGCGAGAACTCGGGCGTCCATCCCCAGCTCGCCCTGTTACACAACAATCTCGCCAAGATCTACTCCGCTCAAGGTCGGCTCGACGAGATGGTCGCTGAGCTTGAGATCGCGGACCACCAGTACGAAGAACTCTTCGGGCCGGACAACTACCAACGGGTCAGGCCCTTGCTGGGACTCGCGATTGTCGCCAAGGGTCGTGGTGAGGTCGAGCGGGCCATCGAACTCTACGGACTAGCCTCCGAAATCGGTCGCCAGACGACCACCCCCAGCTTCATCCTTCGCCCGATCTACTCGATGGCCAGGTTTCTCCTCGCAGAGGGCCGCTGTCGCGAGGCGGAGAAGGAGCTGCGCGCCAGCCTCGAAAGGCTCTCCGTACGGGAGGAGAGGCCGTGGCGGTACCACGCGTCCCAGAGCCTGCTGGGCGAGAGCCTCCTTTGCCAAGGACGGCTGAACGCGGCCGCTCTTCCGT
>QIHU01000503.1 GCA_003231035.1 Acidobacteriota bacterium | reverse complement strand
TTCGTCGACTGACGGTTCTTACACCATCCACCGATCTCCGAGGCGGCGCTCCTGGTTGGCGCCGCCTCGGACTGCTTGCAAAGTGCCGATGATGCAGGCAAAATGCAGGCATGACCACGCAACTGACCATCCGCCATGTTCCGAAGCCGGTTCGAGACGAGCTGGCGCACCGTGCCGCGCGCGAGCGCAAATCCATGCAGGAGTACCTGCTCGGCGAGTTGGAACGACTGGCGCGGCGCCCCTCGCCGTCTGAGTGGCTAGAGCAAGTCCGTGCACGCAAGGCCTTGACGCCGACGCGGATTAGCTCGCGCGAGATTCTTCGTCACCGGGATGCCGATCGCCGGTGACGGCGTATGTGATCGACGCCTCGGTGTTGATCGCGGTGGTGGCGGACCACGGGCCGGAGGGCCACTGGGCTGAAGAACTGGTTGCGACGGCCGCCGATCTGGTGGCTCCTCACCACGCGCTGGTCGAGGCGACCAACATCCTCAGGCGTCTGGAAAGGGCCAGACAGATGACCGCCACCGAGGCTTCCCGAGCACAGGCCGATCTGATGCAGCTCGATCTTATTCTCTTTCCGTTCCTCCCCTTCGAGAAGCGCATCTGGGAGCTGCGCCACACTGTGACCAGCTACGATGCGTGGTACGTCGCGGTGGCCGAAGCACAGGAGATTCCTCTGGTGACTCTCGATCGGCGGCTGGCGCGCGCTTCCGGTCCGCGCTGTGAGTTTGTGTTGCCGAGTTGAGCCGAGCAGCGGTGGGCTGCCATCTCAGCCCAGCGGGTTCACCCAGCGCAGCCCGGAGAAGCGCGCGAAGTCATGGTCGTTCGAATGCAGCTCGGCCTGCATTTCGATGGCGAGGGCGGCGAGGTGGAGGTCGGTGGTGAGCACGCCTGCCGTTCCCGCCTCTTGGGTGAGGGTGTCCAGCAGATCGAGGTGGCGTGGTCCGGGCTGGACGATCTCTACCTGGGGTCGTTCCAACCAAGAGCGCAGATGGCCGAGGGCTTCTTCAGGCCGCAAAGGGCTCATCAGCACACTACGGCTGGTCATCAGCCGCAGGTAGCCGAGCATTACGACCCACGGCAGCGCCACGGGCTCGAAGTCGGACAAACAATCCTCCCACCAGCCTCGCGCGCGGCGATGGTCTGGGGCGTCTGAGTTGTAGGCGTAGATCAGGAGGTTGATGTCGGGCAGGATCATCAGCGATTCGAACCGGCGGAGAGCTTGCGCTGGAAGTCCTCGGTCTCCAGCTCGTCGACCAGCTGGTTGAGTTTGCGCACGTCGACACCGGAACGGAAACCACAGGCTTTGGGCTTGACCACGAATCTCGGTAATGGCGATTGCGGCTTGCCTGCCCGTAGCAATCCTCTCCGCAGAGCGTCGTTGACGATGGCCTTGAAGCTTTCACCCCGGCGGCGTGCATCGGTCTTGAGCTGAAAGGCTAGGTCGTCGTCAACTGTGAGAGTGGTTCGCATGGAGGCATCATGATGCCACTTCTTGGTGATGTCAAGATGCGCGACGTGTGGGAGCCTGCCTGTCAACCTCACGCAGTCCTCCCCCTTCGTAGCTTTTGGGTCCTCTGTTAGCATCCCTTCTCCTTATCCACAGGTTTCTTGGAGGATGCGTGATGCAGGACTCGGCTTCCGGTCGGAGGAGTTTGACCCTTGGAATTTTCGCCTTGGCGGCGTTGCTGCTGGTCGGGATCGCGCCCGTTGAGGGTGCGGGGAAGAAAGTCGAATCGCCTTTCGCGAACCTCGAGTTCCGGTCCATTGGACCGGTCAACATGTCGGGCCGGGTGGCCGATGTGGAAGGGATACCGGGCAACCCGAACGTGGTCTACGTGGGGGCGGCATCGGGTGGGGTGTGGAAGACGACCAACGGTGGCTTGACCTTCGAGCCGATCTTTGACGAGCAGCCGATCGCCTCGATCGGTGACCTGGGGGTGGCACTTTCAAACCCGGATGTAGTCTACGTCGGTTCGGGCGAGGCCAATGCCCGCAACTCGGTCTCCTTCGGCAACGGCGTCTACAAGACGACCGACGGCGGGCAGAGCTGGACCCATCTCGGCCTCGAAGAGAGCCGCCACATCTCGCGGGTGCTGGTCTCGCCGGTCGATCCCGAGTTGGTCTACGTCGGTGCCATGGGCCATTTCTCGGGCCCCAACGAAGAACGCGGTGTTTTCCGCTCGCGCGACGGCGGTGCCAGCTGGGAGAAGGTGCTCTATGTGGATGATCGCCACGGGGTGTCGGACATGGACATGGATCCGAACAACCCGTTGATTCTCTACGCCGCCTTCTGGCACTTCGACCGCAAGCCGTGGACCCACACCACCGGCTCCGAGGAGGGGGGCGTGTGGAAGTCGGTCGATGGCGGCGACAGCTGGACGAAGCTCGAAGCGGGGTTGCCCGAGGGGGTGATCGGTCGCATCGCCGTCAA
>QIHU01000355.1 GCA_003231035.1 Acidobacteriota bacterium | reverse complement strand
GCCTCTCGCAGCAGCATGAGCGGCTACGAGAGGTTATAGAGGAGATCAGCAGCGAGCTGGAGCTGCGGCCGCTGTTGACCCATATCGTGCGTCACGCCTGCGAGTTGATGGAGGCTCTGGACGGCTCGATCGGCTTGTATGACGAGAGTCGCGACCTCTTTCGCACCGAAGCGGTCTTCCGCATGCCGGCGGGAGAGTTAGGTTCTGAGATGCGCCCCGGAGTCGGCCTGGCTGGCGAGGTGTTGCGCCAACGTAAGCCGATCATCCTCGACCGCTACGGCTCACTCGCCGACCTACCCCTCCCTGAGTTGGCCGATCACGCGGTCATCGGCCTGCCCATCTTCTGGCACGACCAGCTGATTGGCTTCTTCGGTATCGGCGCCGAACCGGGGCGTCGGTTTAGCGATCAGGACCTCGAGATCCTCTCTCTCCTCTGCCGTCACGCGGCGATCGCCATCGTCAACGCCCGGCGCTATTCAGACGTCCAACGGCTGGCCGCCCTCGAGGAGCGCCAGCGGTTGGCGCGCGACCTGCACGACTCGGTTACCCAGATGCTCTACAGCGCCACCTTGATCGCGCAAAGCATTTCGCCGGCCTACCGTCGCGACCGGGCGGAGGGCGAAAAGCGGCTGGGGCGCTTGCTCGAACTCAACCGTTCCGCTCTCGCTGAGATGCGCGCCCTGCTGCGCGAGCTACGGCCCGCCGAAGAGGCGCCGGTCAGCCTGCAAAGCAGCGAGTTCCCGCTCCCCGCCGTCTTCCGGGTTCGACGCGACGGGCTGGTCCAAGTTTTGGGCGAGCACCTGGCCCAACTGAAACGCGACGGGCTGAGCGTCTCGTATGGCCATGACACCTACCAGCGCCAGTCGCAAGATCTCGAGGAGGCGCTCTTTCGGATCGTTCAAGAGACGCTGCACAACACCGTCAAGCATGCTCGAGCGAGCACTATTCAAGTCCATCTGCAAGGCGAATCCGGTGAGATTCGGCTCACTGTGCACGATGACGGCATCGGGTTCGACGCGCGCAGTACGCTGGCTCTCGCCTCGGTGGAAGCCAACCAGGACGGCGGCATGGGTATCCTCGCCATGCGCGAACGGGTGTTGGATCTGAAGGGGAAGTTCCGCCTGGAGAGCGCTCCCGGCCAAGGAACGCGGCTAGAGGTGACGTTACCGGGAGGCGCCGCCTCGCACACCATGGAAGGGGAACGATCGTGAGAGAGACGGCGAGAAAAACGATTCGTATTCTGATCGTCGACGATCACCAGATCGTCCGCGAGGGGCTTCGAACTCTGCTCGAAGAGGTCGACGACCTCGAAGTGGTCGGCGAGGCGGGCGACGGTCTGCAAGGGCTCGAAGAGGCGAGGCGGCTGCGCCCGGACGTCATCTTGATGGATCTGGTGATGCCCAACATGGGGGGGATCGAAGCCCTAGGTCGTTTTCGCGAGGCCGAAATACCCGGCGCCATCCTCGTGTTGAGCAGCTTCATCGAGGATCGACTGGTGCGTGACGCGGTGGAGGCGGGAGCCCTCGGCTACCTACTCAAGGATGCCTCAAAGAGCGACTTGGTGAGCGCCATCCGCAGCGCCGACGAAGGCCGTCCCACCCTCCATCCCGAGGCGCAACGGATCTTGATGCAGCGCGTGGGCAAGCCAGACCCGACCTCACCGCTCGACGAGCTAACCCCCCGTGAGCGGGCCGTTCTCAAGTTGATCGCCAACGGCCAGAGCAACAAGAAGATCGCTTCCTCTCTCAATTTGAGCGAAGGCACGGTCAAGGGCTACGTCAGCTCGATCCTCTCGAAGCTCTACGTGGATGACCGCACCCAGGCGGCTCTGCTTGCCGTGCGCGAGGGTCTGGTACCCAACGTCTGAGGGGCCGCCCGCGCTCCCCCCTGACGAAAGTCAGAGCCACCCCCGTCGTTGGGCAGGGAACGCGGCCAGCGAATTGCGGGCCGAGTTCCGGTCGCTGGCGGGATGTACCGTGGCTCGGCCTTCGCCATGATGCATCCACCGGTTGGAACACCCAACCGGCCAACCTTTCCAACCACAACGGACACGGAGATGCATGATGCACACCCTTTCGAAAACCACCCGCGCAGGGACCACCGAGCGCACCATTCCGGCCCCGACCACGCTGGGGCTCTTGCTCCTAGCCCTCGCCCTCTTTCTCGCCACGGTTCCAGCTCAAGCCAGGATCACTAGCGACTTCTCTCGCCCTGGCCTGTTGATCGGTGCCGACGACGACAACGAAGACAATCCGACTATCCAAATCCCAGGAACGGCAGCCAACCAGAGCTTGAACAACACCGACATCCTCTCGGGCGGAGAGGGTCGCGACGTGCTCATTGGTTTGCTCGGTAGCGACGTGCTCGACGGCGGCACCGGCGACGACATCATGATCGGCGGACCGGAGGCATTCGTTGCACCCAACAAGGACGTCGC
>QIHU01000684.1 GCA_003231035.1 Acidobacteriota bacterium | reverse complement strand
GGCGGATCTCTCCGCTGACCCGGTCGCGCAGGCCACGGAGCTGAGGATCAAAGTCGTTGCGGCGCTCTTGCGGGTGGTCGCTGGCGATTTGCTCCGCGATCAAACTCGCTTCGCTCTGAGCGCTGGGCAGGTCGATCCCTGGCGCCAGCCGGCCGATCAGCGACAAGGTGTTGCCCTGCCGATCGTTGTCCGGGCTCAAGGGGTAGAAAGTGAACAGGTCGGCGCTCTTGCCGGGGGTGAAGATGGCGGCGAAGTCGAAAGACTCCGGTAGCACGCCGATGATCGTAGCCAGCGAGCCGGCGAGGAGCACGCTCGAACCGACCGCGCCGTGATCCGAGTTGAATTGTCGTTGCCAGAGTAGGTAACTGAGGATGACGCTGGGAGCGCCCGAGCTCGCTTCCTCGGCTGAGAAGTCCCTGCCTAGAAACGGTGAGGTGCCTAGCAGACGGAAGAAATTGCCGGTCACTGGGACGCCGGTCAGGCGCAGCGGCTCGGCGGAACCGCTCAACTGGATGTCACCCGCGCCGTAGAACGAGAAGTATCCGGCGACGTCTGAGAGCGTTTGGGTGCGTTGGCGAAAATCGAGGAGGTTACCCACTTGGACCGTCTGCGAGGAGAGGTTCGAGGAGTCGCCGTTGGCGATCCACACTAGCCTGCCGGGATCCTCGAAGGGCAACGGGCGTAAGAACAACGCTCCGGCGACGCTAAAGACGGTGGTGCTCGCGCCGACGCCCAGTCCGACGATGAGCACGACGAAGGTCGTCAAACCGGCCTCTCGGCGCAGCGTACGCAAGGCGAGGCGCAGATCTCTGAGCAGGGTCTCGATCAGCGGTAGCCCTCGGCTGTCGCGATGCAGCTCCTTCGCCTGCTCCACTCCGCCGAGGCTCACCAGTGCTCCGCGGCGTGCCTCCTTGGGCGCCATGCCGTGCTCGATGTTGTCGAGGACCGCGAGCTCGATGTGAGCTTGAAGTTCGGCCTCGAACTCCTCGTCGCGCTGTCGCTTGCTGAACACGGAGAGGGCGCGATGGAGCATCTCTCGGGCGAACGAGATCATCGCCTGCCCTCGCCGGCCGGATCGAGCACCCGGGCCATGACTTCGGCGAGCCGCTTCCAGTCGGCGGTCTGGACTTCGAGTTGCCGCGTGCCCTTCGGTGTCATGGAGTAGAACTTCGCCTTGCGGTTGTTGTCGGAGACACCCCACGCAGCCGAGATCCACCCCCTCTGTTGCAAGCGAACCAGAGAGGCGTAGATCGTGCCCTGGTTGAGCAGGACTTGGTGGCCGCTCACCTGCTCGATGCGCCGCGCGATGCCGTAGCCGTGCAGCGAACCCATGGTGGTGAGAGTCTTGAGCACCATCACGTCGAGAGTGCCTTGGAGTAGGTCGAGTTTCTTCGGGGACATATCGGCTCCTGTGTGATTACCACAGGAGTGTACAGGAATTCCTGTGGGCATGCCACAGTAGAAGAAAGCACGCGGCTCTCCTCGATGTTTTTTTGGAGTTAGACCCTCCTAGCGATCTACGACGGGGAACCCTTGGCTAGGCGGAGGACCTTGTGGATCAGGCGGTCGAGTTCTTGGAGGAATCGAGAACGGTCCTTGGGGGCGAAAGGGGGCGGGCCGCCGAAGGCGTCGCCGGTCTGTCGCAGTTCCGCCAGCAGTTCGCGGGTCGCCAGAGCACCTCCGATGTTGTCTTCGGTGAACGGGCGACCGGCGGGGCCGAGGACTTCGGCTCCCGCTTCGAGGCAGCGTGCGGCCAGCGGAATGTCGGTGGTGATTACGATGTCGCCGGGGGTGGCATGCTCGGCGATCCAATCGTCAGCGGCATCCAGTTCAGCGTTGACCACTTCGAGGGAGACCGCTTCGTCGAGCGGCACCCGCATCCACGAGTTGGCCACCAAGGTGACGGGCAAACGGTAGCGTTTGGCCACCCGGTAGACTTCGTCTTTGACTGGGCAGGCGTCCGCGTCGACGTAGATATTTAGCAACGGTATTTCCTCCAGGTGCGTCTGGTAGTCAGGGGTTACAGAGCTACCGATTTTCATTCGGTGGTAGTTCTTCGTCGGTTTTTCTGGGGTGTATCGCCCGAATGGGTTAACCTTCAGCTCTCAGGGAACAACTAGGAGGACAAGCAGTGACTACTTGGCAGCAGAGTACTTCCACGGGCATCTCGACCCTAAGCAGGGTGGTCGCTCTTGGCGCATTCATTCTCGGTCTTGCACTTGCCAGCACTTTTGCCGAAGCCGGCGAGAGGTCTGATCAATCCAATGATGTTGGCCCCGGCTCTGTTCTGGTCGCCAACGACGGTAGCGAGATTCACCGAACTCTCAACCCGGTGCATGCCTTGCGCTCCGTCGAGCCCTTCGGCACCGAGCTAGAGCTTCTGCTCTGGGACGAGGAGCTTACCCTCGGCCAACGCACTCCGCACTACGCCATTGTTGAGAAC
>QIHU01000699.1 GCA_003231035.1 Acidobacteriota bacterium | reverse complement strand
CCGCGGCCCGAGGCGGTGTTGCAGCCGCTGAGGACCACCAACTCGGCGTTGAGCGCTAGGTTGTAAACCTCATGGAGGCGGAGGAAGCCGTCAACCGGTCGCCCCTCTTCGTCAAGCCGCGACAGCGCCAGCCCCGATAAGCGCGGCGTGCGGTCGTTGATCAAGCCATGGGTCGCGAAGTGGACGACGCGGTAAGGCGCTAGGGCATCGCCGCCCACCGCCTCCCTGCTGGCGGCGTGGCCGGTGACTAGGCGTACCTCACCCCGCGGGGCTAGAGAGGCGATGGCTTGGGCCTCGCGCCGGCTCGCGGGAAGGCGGTCGAGGCGAAGGCGGGCGTCGTCGGGGCCAAACACTGGATCGGCGATCACCAGAGCCCGCCGCGGGGCAGGCGGTCGGTCCACCCAACCCTGGCGCTGAAGGGCCAGCGACGAAGCCGAAGGCAAACGCACGATCTCGTGCCTGTTCACCAGCGGCTGCGCGGGCACGCCACCGCCGGGCGCGAGGGGCAGAGCAGCCAAGGGAATGTGATGCAGGGCGCCGTCGGCGACCACCGCCAGCCGTTGGCCATCGAGCAGCGGGGTCACCGGTCCCAAGATCATCGCCGCGAGTTCAGCGGAGGCGCGAGCGTCGGCGCGGGAGGAGGTTGGGTCGAGCGTCGAGAGCCCTGCATAGACGTGTCGCGCGGCGGCTTCGATCACTGCCTCGGGCGGTAGCTCGAAGACCCGCAGCGAATCCGCCTCGACCCACCATAGAAAGCTCTTTTCGGCGCCCAAGGAGTAGATGAGAAAAACCGTTTCTGGCCCGTCCAGGTGATCGAGCAGTTGTTGGATCGCTGGGGCGTCGAGCACCGGTGGCTGGATCAGGCTCGAGAAGGCGGGATTGGCGCCGCGGATTTCGTCGTCGACCCGGTCGAGGGCGGCGAGGATCGTCTCAACGGCGCTCTCGCGGGTGGCAATCTCTTGGCTCGATCCTGACCGGGCGGCTAGAGCGCGGCGCTGGCGCTCCGCCGCATCGAGGCGGTGGAGCAGGCGCTGGCGGTTGCGCAACAGTGCAGGGTCGATACCAGCGCGCGTCGATGCGCCCGATTCGCCCAGCAGTTCGAGCAGCGAGCGGGCCCGGGCCCGCTCACTCGAAGCCAGAGCCAGCGCTGAGTAGCCGCCCTTGGGGTCACCGCGGTGAAGCTCCATGAGCAGAGCGATCTCCAGTTCGTAGCCTTCGCGCCGACGGGCCAGGAAAGATGCCTTGAGCTCGGGGCTCGAAATCTTGGCGCGCAGCGACTCGATAATTTGGAGTCCCGCGGCGACCTGGGAACGCGCCTCCAGGAGCCGCCCACGCTGCCGCGCCAGTCGCGCGAGAGAGATCAGGGCTTGCGCCTCGCCCGTGGTGGCGGCGATCGATCGAAAGAGGTGGAGCGCTTCGCTCAGTGCACGGGTGGCCGCATCGAGCCTTCCGGCCTCGGTTTGAGCCTCGCCGATGCTTGCCAGTGCCCTCGCTTCGCCAGCACGATCTTCCACTTGGCGGGCGATGGCCAAGGCTTGTCCAAGGGGTTGGAGGGCGGCGCCAAGTTCGCCGGTCGCCAGGTGGTGGCGGCCGAGGTCGTCCAGCGAGCGGCCTTCGCCGCGACGGTTGCCTATCTGGCGGCGCAGCGCGAGCGCTTCCTCAAACTGTGCGCGGGCCCGGCCTGGCTCTCCCTCCTGGTCGTCGAGCCGAGCCAGGTTGGTCAAGGTCAGCGCTTGGCCGCGACGGTCCTCGGCTTGCCGCTGTAGCGCCAGGGCCTGCGCGAAGAAGGAGCGTGCTCGCGCCGTCTCGCCGAGGCTCCAGTAGGTGCTCCCCGTGTTGCTCAAGGCGAGCGCCAAGCGATCCTTCTCGTCGAGCCTTCGGTAGGCGTCCGCCACCCGGCCGTAGAGGGTCAGCGCCCGATTCAGATCGCCCTGGGCGGCGTGGAGTACCGCCAGATTGTTGAGCGTTAGCGCCTCGCCGCTGGCGTCGCCGCTGGCTCGCTGGATCGCCAGTGCCTCCTCGTAACTTCGCAGAGCCTGGTCCGGTTCGCCGAGGATGTCGTAGGCCCGGCCGGAGTTGGTCAACGCCATCGCCTCACTCTGAGGATCGCCCGCCGCAAGGTAGAGCGCTTCGGCTCGGCGGTAGCACTCGACCCCTTGGCGCAGCTCGCCACGATGCAACGCGGTCAGGCAGACGTTGCTTTGGGCGATCGCTTGGCGAAATGGGTCGGGCGCCTCTTCGAGCAGGGCCAGTGAACTTTCAAAGAGCTCGCGTGCCTCGGTCAACTCGCCGAGGGAAATTTGGGATAGACCGATCTCGTTGCGCGCGCTGGCCTGCCAGCGTGGCTCGTCCAAGGCGGCGAAGAGGGCTTCGGCGCGGCGCGCCTGATCGAGCGCTGCTGGCGGCTCGCCCAGCAGCCGGTGGAGCACCCCGATGGAGTAGAGGGCGAGTGCCTC
>QIHU01000029.1 GCA_003231035.1 Acidobacteriota bacterium | reverse complement strand
AGCAGCTCAAGCTCGTGAAGCTGCTGTTTGAACCACAACTCGTAGACCTGGTGGATGATGATGAAGAGCATCTCGTCATGCTCCGGCTTGTCCGATTGGGGTTGCTGCAAGGCGAGCAGCTCATCCATTTTCAGGTAGCTGCCATAGGTCTGAACGGTCATCGTTTCTTTCTCTTGAGTTGAACGATGGAAGGCTATCATCGCGGCTGAGGAAGATGGTGTGTTCGAGCCCTTCACCGGTAGACTGCGGCGCATGAAAAAGATCCTTCGCGAAGAGGCGCTGCGCTACCACGAGGACGGGCGGCGCGGAAAAATCGAAGTCGTTCCCACCAAGTCCACGGTGACCCAACGGGATCTGTCGTTGGCCTACTCGCCGGGAGTCGCCTTTCCCTGCTTGGAGATCGCTGAGAACCCGATCGAGGCGTACCGCTACACCGCCAAAGGGAATTTGGTGGGGGTGATCAGCAACGGCACGGCAGTGCTAGGGCTGGGCAACATCGGGGCCTTGGCCGGCAAGCCGGTGATGGAGGGCAAGGGCGTTTTGTTCAAACGCTTCGCCGATCTCGACGTCTTCGATATCGAGATTGACGAAGAGGACCCCGAGGCCTTCATCGCCACGGTGAAACGGTTGGAGCCGACCTTCGGGGCGATCAACCTGGAAGACATCAAGGCCCCCGAGTCCTTCGAGATCGAATCGCGATTGCAGCAGGAAATGAACATTCCGGTCTTCCACGACGACCAGCACGGGACGGCGATCATTTCGGGAGCCGCTTTGCTCAACGCCTTGGAGCTGAGCGAGCGCAAGATCGAAGAGGCGAAAATCGTCTTCTCGGGCGCTGGCGCGGCGGCGATCGGTGTCGCCCGCTTGTGGCTCCAGCTGGGGGTGCGCAAAGAGAACATCCTTCTCACCGACTCGCAGGGAGTGATCTATCAAGGGCGCGGCGAGCGGATGGAACCAACCAAGGAAGAGTTCGCCGTCAACACCCCCCAGCGGACCTTGGCCGAAGCGCTAGTCGGCGCGGACGTGCTGGTCGGCCTCTCGGTAGCCGGCATCGTCAGTGCGGAGATGTTGCAATCGATGGCCCCCGACCCGATCGTCTTCGCCCTCGCCAATCCCGACCCGGAGATCGGCTATGACGAGGCCAGAGCGGCGCGCGCGGATGTGATCGTGGCCACGGGCCGCAGCGACTATCCCAACCAGGTCAACAATGTGCTCGGTTTCCCCTTCATCTTTCGCGGCGCGCTGGACGTGCGGGCAACTCAGATCAACGATCCGATGAAGCTGGCCTGCGTCTATGCGCTGGCCGAGTTGGCCAAGGAAGACGTTCCGGATTCAGTCCTCAAGGCCTACGATCGGACCCAGCTGCGTTTTGGCCGCGAGTATCTGATTCCCAAACCGCTCGACTCGCGGGTACTCCTGCGGGTCCCTCCGGCAGTGGCGAGGGCGGCGATGGAAAGCGGCGTGGCACAGGAGCCGATCAAGGACTTTGGGCGCTACGAACGGCGGCTGGAGCGAATCATCTCGCGACGGCTCGATCTGATGCGAGACCTCAAAGATCGGGCGCGTTCCAACCCGAAACGGGTGGTCTTCCCCGAGGGCGAGCACGAGAAGATCTTGCGTGCCGCCAAGATTTTGGTCGACGAGGGGATCGCACGGCCGATCCTCCTGGCGCGTCGCGAGAAGATCCTTGCGCGGTTGGCTGAGCTCGATCTGGCCGAGGAGGCGGTGGAGATTATCGAGGTTTCGGTCAGCGAGCGCAGAGAAGGTTACGCGGAACATCTCCATCGGCGTCGGCAACGCGATGGCCTGACCCTGGCGGCGGCTCGCGACCGTGTCCGCTCCCGCAACTACTTCGGCACCATGATGGTCGAGCTGGGGGAGGCGGACGGCCTGATCTCGGGGTTAACCCATCGCTACAGCGACACCATTCGACCGGCCTTGGAAGTGATCGGAGTGCGCGAGGGCTTCAAGAGGGTCTCGGGGGCTTACATTCTGGCGCTCAAAGACCGCGTTCTCTTCCTGGCCGACACCACGGTCAATATCGATCCCACGGCCGAAGAACTGGCCGAAATCGCCATCCAGACGGCCCGCCTGGCCAGTAACTTCGTGCGACCGCGGGTGGCGATGCTCTCCTTCTCGGATTTCGGCTCCAACTCGCACCCCTCGGCTCGCCGCATGCGACGAGCCACCCAACTGGCCCGCCAGCGAGCCGCCGAACTCTCTCTAGATATCGAGATCGATGGCGAAATGCAGGCCGATACCGCGATCACCCGTTCGATGATCGACGCCGACTTCCCGTGGAGCGAGTTGTCGGATGTGGCCAATGTGTTGATCTTCCCTGAACTCAACTCGGCCAACGCCGCCTACAAGCTGATCTGGCAACTGGCGGATGCGGAGGCGATCGGACCGATCTTGCTAGGGATGGCCAAGCCGGTCCATATCCTCCAGAGCAGCCTCGAGGT
>QIHU01000289.1 GCA_003231035.1 Acidobacteriota bacterium | reverse complement strand
TCGGTCCCAAAGCCAAGCTCACTGCCTTACAAGGAATCACCATGCTTCAAACGTCTCCTCGCCGTGTCCTCATCCTTCTGCTCGCCTTCGCCTTGGCTCCAGCCCTACTGGCCGCGGCAGATATTGGCTCGGCTCCGATGGCCGAGGGTAGCCTGGTGCTGCGCGCCGACCGGCTGCTCGACGTGGAGAGTGGGAAGTTGATCACCGACGGCTGGGTGTGGGTCGAAAACGGTCTGATTCGAGAGGTGGGACGGGGCCAACAGCCATCGGGAGCCGAAGGAGTCGAGGTCATCGATCTCGGTGATCGCACCCTATTGCCGGGGTTGATGGATTTGCACACCCACCTCGCCTACGCCATCGGCGGTGACTGGGTGAACCGGCCGGTGCGCGAGACCGCCGCCGATGCCGCCTTGCGCGGGGTCGGCAGCGCCAAGGTCACGCTCGACGCCGGTTTCACCACCGTGCGCGACCTCGGTTCCGGTGATTTTGTCGATGCGGCCCTGTCGCGCGCGGTGGGAGCCGGTCGCATCGAAGGGCCACGGGTGATTCCCGCGGGCCACTCGCTCGGCATCACCGGCGGCCATTGCGACACCACCGGCTACGCCCCAGGGATCGTCGAGCGGGGCCCCGAGAGCGGCGTCGCCGACGGCGCCGATGAGGTGGTGCGCGCGGTGCGCTACCAGATCAAGCACGGCGCCCAGTGGATCAAGACCTGCGCCACCGCCGGGGTGCTCTCCTTCGAGGGCTCGGTGGGAGCGCAGCAGTACTCGGCCGCCGAGTTGGAGGCGATGGTCGAAGAGGCCGCGCGGCACGGGGTCAAGGTGGCGGCGCACGCCCATGGCACGGAGGGAATCATCGCCGCGGTGCGCGCCGGAGTCGCCTCGATCGAGCACGGCTCGGTCCTCACGGATGCGGCCATCGAGCTGATGATCGAACACGGCACCTACCTGGTGCCCACCACCTACCTGGCCGACGCCATCGACCTCGACCAGCTCCCGCCGCCGGTGCGCAAGAAAGCGGAGGCCGTTCTGCCGCTCGCTAAGAAGAGCCTCTCCAAAGCGATCCGCGCCGGAGTCAAAATCGCCTTCGGTACCGACGCCGCGGTCTATCCGCACGGTCTCAACGCCCGCGAGTTCGGAGCGCTGGTCGAGCGCGGAATGTCGCCGCTCGAAGCAATCCGCACCGCCACCGTCCATGCCGCCGACCTCCTCGACCTCGCGGACCGAGGAACCCTCCGGCCCGGTCAGCTGGCCGACATCGTCGCCGCCCCCGGCAACCCTCTCGAGGATGTCACCACCCTCGAGAAGATCGACTTCGTGATGCAGGGCGGCCGGGTGGTTCGGCGGCCGGAGTAGAGGCACGAAGAGGAAAACCTTGAGAAATGGCCCAGTTGCACGTAAACTCGTGCTGCACAGTTACTGTGCAACGCGTACATTCCGCACCGCGAACGGCCATCGCAAGGAGACTCCACCATGACCCAGAATGTCACCCTTCGCGTAGAGTCCACTTTGCTTCGAGATGCGCGAGTGCTCGCCGCGCAACGGGGGACTTCCCTGAGCCGAATGATGGCAGAGCAACTGGAGAGTTTGGTGGGACGGGCGAGTGCATACGAAGCGGCGAAGCGGCGCGCGCTGGCTCGGCTCGAGACCGCGCCGGATCTCGGCTGGACGCCGCCGGCTTCTCGCGGCGAACTTCATGACCGATAAGGCCTTCGTCGACACCAACATTCTGGTTTACGCCCATGACAGAGGATCCGGCGCCAAGCATGCAGTGGCCACGGATCTGGTACGCCGGCTTTGGATTGAGCAAACGGGGTACCTGAGTACGCAGGTGGTGCAAGAGTTCTACATCAACGTCCGACGCAAGGCGCGCAACCCAATCAGTTCGGCGGAGGCTCGCGGTTTGGTGGAGGACTACCTGAACTGGCACCTGGTGATCAACGACGGCGAGACGATCTTGCATGCTCTCGACTTGGAGAAGCGCTACCAAGTCTCCTTCTGGGACGCGCTGATCCTACGCTCAGCGCAGCTATCCGGCGCGCCGATCCTTTACTCGGAAGATCTCTCAAACGGTCAAACGTACGGCCGAGTCAGGGTTGTGAATCCATTCGTGGATCCACCCTGACTCGACTGCTCCGTGGCCAATTTTTGGTGCTGCCAGCCCTCTACTCAACCACTCGCGCGGTGACCACGAGGACCTTGGACGGATCGACCCGGTCGAGGAATCGAAAAAGACGCAGGAAAACCTCCTGCGCCACATCCTGGCTATCCTCAGCGTTGCCCAGCAGGCGCAAGGCGGTGCAGCTGACGCGGCGCTCGTGCAAGCGCATCAGCCGATCGAATGCGGCCAAATCGCCCGCCTGAGCTCGCCGCGTCCAAGCCGCTCCTTCGGTGTCTAGCTCGGGCACCTCGCGGTCCTTCGATCGCGTCGCGACCCTTCGACTCCCAAACAAGGCTGAACTCACGGC
>QIHU01000563.1 GCA_003231035.1 Acidobacteriota bacterium | reverse complement strand
GGAGCCACTAGCTTTGTACGTGATTGGCCGGGGGCTCCGTTGGCTCTCACCTGGTACCACTTTGGGCTCGCCAACAAGCTGTTCGACGCGGATCTCTTTCCTGCCTCGAGCGATCTCCAGGCTAGCTTCAATAGCAGCATCGACAACAACAACTCGTGCCTGTTTGGGACCAACTGGTACTACGCGATTGGCCCCGGCCCGGGTCCGCCTAACACGATCAGCTTCTTTGACGTGGTTCTCCACGAGATAGGGCACGGCGTCGGCGTGAGCACCATCGTCAACCTGAACACCGGCGCCAAGGCGGCGGGTCTCGACGATATCTACATGACATTCCTGGAGGACCACAACCTGGGAGGCGGTACCTCGTGGCCGTCGATGAGCAACGGCCAGAGGCAGGCGTCGGCCATCGACGGCCCGAACACTCACTGGATCGGCCCCGCCGTTCAAGCCAAGGTGGGCACGGGCTTCCTCTCCGGCGGCGTCAACAACGGCCACGCCAAGGTCTTCGCCCCCAACCCAGTCCAGGGCGGTTCGTCCATCAGTCATTGGGATACCACGGTACAAGACATGTCGGGGACGAGCGAGATCATGGAGCCGTTCGCGGTGCCCGGTGCCGATTTCCTGCTGACGGATGAGCTTCTAGAGGACATTGGATGGGGTCCGGTCATGACCGTGCCGGTGACGCTGGCTTCGTTTCTGGCGAGCCAGGAAGAGGATGGAGTCCGGTTCCGGTGGTCGACGGCTACCGAGGTCGGAAACGCCGGTTTCCACCTCTTTGTGGACACCGAAGAGGGTTGGCAACGAATCAACCCACGTTTGCTGGGCAGCCAACGGGGCGACTCGACCGATCCACGGAAGTACGAGTATTTCGCCGCCGGGGTGACCGGGACCCGCTTCGCGATCGAGGATGTCGACATCAACTTGAAGACGCGCCGTCATCAGGGGTTTGATGTCGGCCACGAGTACGGCCGCCAGGCCTCCGGTCAGCCCATCGACTGGACCGCGATCCGGGCGGCGCACGACACCAAGGTGGTGGCTCGCTCTAAGGAAAAGCTTGCGGTGTCTCCCTTTCGCAAAGCCGTCGAGCTGCGACTCGACACGGAGGGGATCTACCGCGTTACCTACGACGAGCTACTCGCGTCCGGCTTCGATGGGAGCGCCATCCCCAAGTCGTCCTTGGCGCTGAGCAGTCAAGGCCGAGCCGTGCCGATCTACATCGGGGGACCGGGACGCCAGTTCGGCCCCGGCTCCTACCTCGAGTTCCACGGTGAGGGTCTGGACACCCTTTACACGAAGACCAACGTTTACACCCTGGCTGTCGCCGCTCGGCGAGCCCGCCGGATGCCGCTCGACCCGACCCCTCCGCCGCCGGGGGTGTCCCCAGAGCCGTTCTATCTGGAGCCCTACCAGGTGGAGGAACAGCGGGTTTACAGCTTCTCTTCACCCAACGGCGATCCCTGGTTCGACACCTCCGTCCTCGCCCACCAGGGCGCGCCCGCGTCCGCCAGTTTCGACCTCGTGATCGATCGCTTGCATCCGGGCGCGGCGGCAACCCTCGACATGGGCCTGTGGGGAGTTACGGACTTTCCGCAGGAGCCGGACCACCATGTGTTGGTTGCGCTCAATGGGGTTGTTCTGGCCGACCTGGTCTTCGACGGTCTCGTCGACGTTCCTCTCAGCCTGAACATCCCGCCCGGTCTATTGGCGGAAGGGTCCAACGACCTCGTCGTGACCCTGCCGGGTGATACCGGGTTGGCTTTCGATCTGGTGCGTCTGGACCGCTACGGTGCCACCTATCCTCGAGAATTCGCGATGCGCCAGGGCCAACTGGTTTTCGAGGCCACGGGAAAGTACTTCGAGGTGGAGGGTCTGGAATCGCCAGAGGTGGTGGCCTACCGGATCGATGACCGCGGTCCGACCCGCCTGGTGGGGGTGACGGTCGATCAAGTCGCGGCCGGTGAGTTTGTGGCTCGGCTAGCTGGTTCGGGCGAGTCGGCCCGGTACTTGGTTCTAGAAACAGAGGCCATCAGAAGTCCGCGGATTTCCCTGGCTAAGCGCTCGGCGCCCGATCTGAAATCCGGCCCCGGTCAGTATCTGATCATCAGCCATCCCGACTTCCTGGCGGGACTCGAGCCGCTGGTGAAGGCTCGGCGCAGCGAAGGGTATCTCGTCAAGGTCGTGAACGTGGAGGATCTCTATCGCCAACTGTCCCATGGCGTTTTCGATCCACAGGCCATCGCCGACTACATTGCGTTCGCGGCCGAGAAGCTGGGAACCGAGATCGTTCTGCTGGTCGGTGGAGATAGCTACGACTACCTGGACTACCTCGGTCTGGGATCGATCAGCTTCCTGCCGACTCTCTATACCCAGGTTCATCCGGTCGTGTTCTTCAGCCCATCGGATCCTCTGTTCGCCGACATCGACGGTGACGAGGTGCCGGACCTGGCGCTGGGGCGGCTTCCGGTGCGCACCGAGGCCGA
>QIHU01000125.1 GCA_003231035.1 Acidobacteriota bacterium | reverse complement strand
CCGGCCATGTCACCGACGCCGGAGCCGAATGGGCCTTGCAGCAAGTCGAAGAACTTCTCGCCAAGGGCGTGCCCTCAGTCCACTTCTACGTGATGCAGAGTTCCAAAGCGGTGAAGAAGCTGATGGGAAGGCTGAGCCTCTAGCCTACCCTCGCCTGCCCCGCTTGCACGCAGGCCCAGCTTGGCATAGGCTAACCCCTGCATCACGAGTGGCCCGTTCTCGCGGACGGGCTCGGCAACCTGGGGCGGACACCCAAGGTGCCATCTTGCCGGAAAGGTCCGGTGAGGATGCGGTCGACTACAACGGCAAACCAATGTCCTGAGGAAGAAGACCCGCTCCCGTGATGGACCGAGCGGGTTTTTTTGTGTCTGGACAGTCCATGAAGAGAGAGGCAAGCAATGAACGATTCAGAAAAACTCTTCCAAACTCCGTTACCTCCCCGGCCCACTGATCTTGAGGTACGAAGCGATGCCCTCGAAGCGGCCTTGGCGGAGCGGATATTGGTTCTAGACGGCGCCACCGGGACGGCGATGCAGGATGCTAATCTCACCGCCGAAGACTTCGGTGGCGAGGAGCTGGAAGGGTGCAACGAGCTGCTCTGCGCCACCCGGCCCGATGTGGTCGACGGCGTCCACGAGGTCTACTTGAAGGCCGGTGCTGACATCGTCGAGACCAACAGCTTCGGCGGAACTCCGCTGGTGCTGGCCGAGTACGACGTGGCCGATCGTGCATTTGAGCTCAACCGACTCTCGGCGGAGATCGCCCGCGCCGCTTGCGCCCGCCATTCCACCGCCGAGCGCCCGCGCTTCGTCTGCGGTTCGATGGGGCCGACGACCAAGGCGATCTCGGTGACCGGTGGAATCACCTTCAACGGCCTGATCGACAACTTTCGTACCCAGGCTCTCGGCTTGATGGCGGGTGGAGCGGACTACCTGCTGCTCGAGACCTGCCAGGACAGCCGCAACATCAAGGCCGGCTTGCTCGCCTGCGAAGAGGCATTTGAGCGGGCGGGGTGGCGGCTGCCGGTGGCCGTTTCGGCGACCATCGAGCCGACCGGCACCATGCTCGCCGGCCAGGATGCGGAGGCGCTGGCGGTCTCCTTTGCCCACTACGACTTGCTCTACCTGGGGCTCAACTGCGCCACCGGACCCGACCTGATGAGCGACCATGTGCGCACCTTGGCCGAGCTGGCCCAAACTCGCGTCGCCTGCGTACCCAACGCCGGCCTGCCCAACGAGGACGGTCTCTACACCGAAGGGCCGGAGGAGGTCGCCGCCGTCCTCGGCCGCTTCGCCGAGGCCGGTTGGCTCAACCTGGTGGGGGGCTGCTGCGGTACCACCGCGGCCCATGTGGCGGCCTTGGTGGCGGGAGTGCAACAGTGAAACCCCGCCAGCCACCCCGTCATCACCGGGCGATGGTTTCCGGCATCGAGGCGGTGGAACTGACCGACGACAACCGGCCGCTGTTCATCGGCGAGCGCACCAATGTCTTGGGCAGCCGCAAGTTCAAGCGGCTGATCGCGGGTGGCGACTGGGAAGGGGCGGCCGAGGTCGGGCGAGCGCAGGTCAAGGCGGGTGCGCAGGTGATCGACGTCTGCTTGCAGGACCCGGATCAGGATGAGATCTCCCAGATCGAGGCTTTCCTCGATCGTTTGGTGCGGCTGGTCAAGGTGCCGTTGATGATCGACTCGACCGATGCCGAGGTGATGGAGCGGGCGTTGACCTGGTGTCAGGGCAAAGCGATCCTCAACTCGATCAACCTGGAAGACGGCCTCAGCCGTTTCGACCAGGTGGCGCCGCTAGCCCGGCGTTACGGCGCCGCGCTGGTGGTCGGCACCATCGACGAGACCGGGATGGCGGTCACCGTCGAACGCAAGCTGGAAGTCGCCCGGCGTAGTTTCGATCTGCTGACGCAGCGCTTCGCCATACCGGCCGAGGATATTTGGTGGGACACCCTGGTCTTTCCCTGCGGTACCGGTGACGAGAACTACTTGGGTTCGGCGGCGCTGACCATCGAGGGAGTCCGCCGGTTGAAGGAGGAGTTCCCGCGCAGCAAGACCGTGCTGGGGGTCTCCAACGTCAGCTTCGGCTTGCCCAACGCCGGCCGTGAGGTGCTCAACTCGGTCTTTCTGTACCATGCCACCCGCGCTGGGCTGGACGCGGCGATCGTCAACACTCAGAAACTGGCCCGCTATGCTGAGATTCCTCAAGAGGAGCGCGAGTTGGCCGAGCGCTTGATCTACCTGGAACCCGGTGACACGGCGGCGGGAGAGGCGGCGGTGGCCGAGTTCGCGGCCCACTTCCGGGGGCGCAAGTCGGTGGTCGCGGCGGTACCGCGCGAGACCCTGCCGCTGGCTGAACGTCTGGCGCGAGCGGTGATCGAAGGCAGCAAGGTGGGGCTGGCTGGGGATATTGACGCCGCCTTGGCCGACGAGCAGTGGCCTTTGCCGCTCGACGTGATCAATGGCCCACTGATGACGGGGATGGCCGA
>QIHU01000437.1 GCA_003231035.1 Acidobacteriota bacterium | reverse complement strand
CGATGCCCTTCGCGCAGCACCACTACCCGTTCGAGAATCGCGAGCTGTTCGAGGGCAAGGACGGAAACGGCGGCGGGCAGTTCCCGGCCGACTTCATCTCTGAGGCGGTCGATCAAACCCGCGGCTGGTTCTACACTTTGCACGTCCTGGGTAGCCTGCTCTTCGACTCGGTCACCTACCGCCATTGCATCGTCCTGGGCCACGTCAACGACGAAACCGGCCGCAAGATGTCCAAGCGGCTGGGCAATGTGGGCAATGTGGTGGACCCCATGGAGGTGATCGAAGAGACCGGCGCCGATGCGCTGCGCTGGTTCTTCTGTGTCACCAACCCGGAGGTTTCGTCGCGCTTTTCGCAGCGGCTAGTGCGCGAATCGGCGCAGAATTTCCTTTTACCGCTGTGGAACGCCCTCTCCTTTTTTACCATCTACGCCAACCTCGACGGCTGGCGGCCGGATGCGGCGCCCGAGCGTCCCTTCGCCGACCGACCAGCCCTCGATCGCTGGGTGCTGCTACGCCTCGGCCGATTAGTGCGCGAGACCACCGACCACCTCGAGAGCTACCGCATCAGCGAGGCGGCACGGGGGATCGAGGGGTTCGTCGACAACCTAACCAATTGGTACATCCGGCGCAGCCGCGATCGCTTCTGGGCCGGCAACGAGGACGCCGCCGCCGACAAGGAAAGCGGCTATCAAGCGCTATACGAAACTTTGACCACCCTCGCCCGGCTGCTGGCTCCCTTCACCCCCTTCCTGGCCGAGGTTCTCCACCGCCAACTGGAGCGCGGCCATCGCGACGGAGTCGAGGAGAGTGTCCATCTGGAAAGTTGGCCACTCCCCCCCGCCGATCGCGCCGACGATGCCCTCGAAGCGGGGATGGCCGCAACCCAACGCATCGTGAAACTCGGCCACGCGGCGCGCAACAGCCACGCGCTCAAGACCCGGCAGCCGCTCGCCGCCGTCACCCTGGTCACCGCCGACGAAACCCTCCAAGCGGTCGTCCAACCCTACGCCGAGTTGGTGCGCGAAGAGCTCAACGTGCACCAGATACGCTGGGCAGAGGAGCGCGCCGAGTATGTCCACCACGAGATCAAGCCCAACTATCCCAAGTGCGGTCCGCGCTTCGGCAAGCGGATGAAGGAGGTGGCGGCGGCACTGGCCAAAGCCGACGGCGACGCGCTGGCCGCCGAGCTGGAGGCTGGCGGCAAAATCGTCATCCAGCTCGCTGACGGGGCTGAAGAGCTGGCCGCCGAAGAGGTCGAACTGCGCTTGATCGAACGTGAAGGCACCGCCACCCAAGGCGACCGTGAACTACTCGTCGCCCTCGATACGACCCTGACCCCGAAGTTGATCGACGAAGGGCGAGCGCGCGAGGTGGTCCACCGGATCTCCAATGCCCGCAAGACGGCCCGTCTCGACTACGCCGACCGCATCCATGTGCGCTACAGCGCCGATAGCGAATTGGAACGAGCCATCGAGAGCTTCCGCGGGTGGATCGGCGACGAGACCTTGGCCGTTCAGCTCACCCGCATTCCCAACGACGAATCGCTCCACAGCGAGCCGGTGGAAGAGCTGGCCTTTGCTCTCGCCATCGAACCGGTGACCGCAATGCAAAGCCCGCTCCCAAGAAAAGGATAATCACCCATGGCCGGCATTTTCAAAGCCTACGACGTCCGCGGTCTCTACCGCGAGCAGATCACCGAAGAGATCGCCACGCGCATCGGCGCCGCGGTGCGCGCCGTGCTCGACGACGACGCGATCGCCGCCAACCCCACGGTGGTGGTCAGCCGCGACATGCGTTCGCACAGCGAGCCGCTGTGCGCCGCCCTGATCGAAGGGATCCGCTCCTCGGGCCTCGACGTGCTCGACATCGGTCTGGCCACCACGCCGATGAACTACTTCACCGTCGGCCATCTGAAAACGGCGGGCGGCGTTCAGGTGACCGCCAGCCACAACCCCGCCCCGTACAACGGCTTCAAACTTAGCCTCCACGGAGCCCGCCCCGCGGCCGGCGAGGGGGGAATCCCGCTGCTCGAAAAGGTGGCGACCGGCGAGCCCACCCGGCCCGCCGCCGAGCCCGGCAAGCTGCGCCAAGCAAACATCTTCGACGACTACCAACGCCACGTCTTGGGCTTTCTGAGGCGCCCTGAAGGGGCCCGCAAGCTCAAAGTGGCGGTGGATGCCGCCAACGGCATGGGGAGCCTCTACGAGCCGATCCTGCGCCAGCTGGGCATCGAGCTCGTGCCGCTCTACTTCGAGCTCGACGGCACCTTCCCCAACCACGAGGCCAACCCCCTCAAACTCGACAACCTGCGCGACCTCTGCAAACTGGTCATCGACTCGGGCGCTGATCTCGGCGTCTGTTTCGACGGCGATGCCGACCGCGCCGCCTTCGTCGACGAAAAGGGTGAGCCGATTGGCAGCGACCTGGCCACCGCGCTGATCGGCGGCGAGCTCCTAGAGCGCGAGCCCGGCAAGGCCGTGGTCTACGACCTGCGTTCCTCGCGCGCCGTGGCCGAGTACCTCACCGAAAAGGGTGGAATCCCGGTGCGTGAGCGGGTCGGACACTCCTTCATCAAGGCGACGATGCGCGGCAACGACGGCATCTTCGGCGGCGAGCTCGCCGGCCACTACTACTTCCGCGACCACTACTTCGCCGACTGCGCCATCCTCGCCGTGATCGAGATCCTCAACCTGATGTGGAAGAAAGAGGCCACCGCCTCGGCCTTGGTCCAACCGCTCTTGCG
>QIHU01000480.1 GCA_003231035.1 Acidobacteriota bacterium | reverse complement strand
CCCTCATGCCTAGCCGCTAGAGCAGTCCAAGGAGCCCCAGATGGTTGACGATCTCGGCCCATAGGAGTTCCTTACGATCGGCCAATCTGTGATCGCCGTCTTCGAAAAGGCGAAGCTGGAACGCCCCGCTGGCGGCCTCGGCCACGAAGTCACGGACCATGCGCCAAGAAACCCGATTATCGAGTTTGCCCTGGAGGATCAGCGAAGGAATTCGATAGATCCGGGCTAGCAGGTGGCGGTCGAACTGGCGAAAGTTCTCGATCAACTCCCAGCCGAGTTCACAACTGCGCTCGCCGTCGTCGAAGCGAAAGACCCCCTGGCGTTTCCACTGGCGTGCCTCTTCCGGGCTCAGGAACTGGAGGAAGGAATCCGCGAAGGTCAACGCCGGAGCGATGAAACAACCGGCGACCACTCCCTCCGGCTGGCGGGCACCGTGCCACAGGGCGGTCAACCCGCCCATCGACGAACCCAAGAGCACCACCTTCGCGTACCCGCGCGCGGTCAAGAACTCGCGTACGGCCAGGGCGTCGGCGAGGTTGCGGGACAGGGTCAGCTCCCGCAGGTCACCCTCCGAGCGGCCGTGGCCCCGGAAATCGAAAGAGCAGAAGGCCAGCCCCGCAGCTAGCGCTCGGGAGCGAAAGAAGTCCGCCTTCTCCCCTAGTTGGTCGGAGCCAAAGCCGTGAAAATAGAGCACGGCGCAGTTGCTACCGTCGGCGCCACCGGCCAAAGGCTCGGCGAGGCGAAGGGAGAGTCTCTGTGGAGCGTCGTGGACACTCTGGTGCTCCCCCTGGGCTACGTCGATCCAGTGGATTGATCGCCTCGCGTCCGGCAAAGCCGCTCTCCTATCGCTACTGGCTACGGGGCCGCCGCGGTCGGTCGGCCGTTCGCCGGTGCTCGTTCTCTCACCCGTCTTCGTTCGCTTTGGCGAAGAGGTCGAAGAAGTTTTCGCTGGTGCGCTGGGCCAGTTCCGCCAAGCTTTCGCCGCGCTCCTGGGCCAGGCGGGTGGCGATCTCCACCACGTAGGCGGGTTGGTTGGCCTTGCCACGAAAGGGGACCGGCGCGAGGTAGGGGGTGTCGGTCTCGACCAGCATGCGGTCGTGCGGCACTTCGGGGATGACCTCGCGCACGTTGTCCGCCCGTTTGAAGGTGATCATGCCGGTGAAGCCGAGGTAGCAGTCGAGCTCGATCAGTTCGCGCCCCATTTCGATTCCGCCCGCGAAAGAGTGAAAATCGGCCTGCAGTTCCTCGAACTCGGGGAGCAAGAGCTGTTCGAGCATCGCCTGGTTGCTGTCGCGGTTGTGGACCACCACCGGCAAGTTGAGTTCGATGGCCAGCGACCATTGCTCGCGCATCACTTCAATCTGCTGTTCCCGCGGGGCGTGGTCGTAGAAGAAATCGAGGCCGCACTCGCCCACCGCCACCGCTTTGGGGTCGCTTAGCAAGGCGCGCAACCGCTCGCTGTCCCCCTCCCGCCACTCGCTCGCTTCGTGGGGATGGGTGCCCAGCGCGCACCACACATCCGGGTGACGGTGGCAGAAGTCCAAGAGGTCCTCAGCCTCGTCGAGGTGCAGGGCGGGCACCAGGAAGCCGGTGATGCCGCGCTCACGGGCCTGGTCCATGGCGAGCTCGCGTTCGTCGCTTTCCAAAGACTGCAAATGGCAGTGCGAGTCGATCAACGGCGCCCCGTCGAGGTCGCCGGCTTGACTGCGCTCCTCCTTGGGAGCTTCCTCAGAGTTGGCTGGTGAAGTACTCATTGGGCGCGGGTCCCGCTCGGCACTGTGCGATCGGGGCGCAGCAGGATCGGGGCGCCGTCGACCGAGGCCGCCAGCACCATTCCCTGCGAACGCACCCCCATCAGTTTGGCCGGCTTCAAGTTGGCGACCACCACCACTTGTCGTCCCACTAGATCCTCGGGCTGGTACTGGCTGGCGATGCCGGCCACCACGGTGCGCACTTCCTCGCCCAGTTCCACCGTTAGCTTGAGCAGCTTCTTCGATTTGGGGATCACCTCCGCGGCACGCACGGTCGCCACCTTGAGCTCGGTGGCCATGAATTGCTCGAAGTCGATCAGCCCTTCGTCGCTGGCTTCTTCTTCCTTATTGCCGTCCTGGCCCACGGCTGCTAGCGGCTCGGCTTCAGGGGCGATCGAGGCCAGGTAGGCCTTCTTGTCGATGCGCGGGAAGAGCGCCGGCCGCTCGGGCACTTCGGCCCCTCCGGGCAACCCTCCCCAGGTCAGTGCGTCGAGGCTGGTGGGCGCCTCGCGGACACCGATCGCGGCCAAGATCTGTGTCGCAACCGTCGGCATCACCGGCAGCAGAGCGACCGCCACCACCCGCACCGCTTCGAGGCCGTTCCACAGCACCTCGCCGAAGGCGCCCCGGCGACGATGTGCTGGTTGGTTTCCGCAAGCAGTCGCCACAGCGCGCGCAGCGCCGTCTGGAAGGCGTACTCGTCCATCGCCTGGCGGTACTCCTCAGCCACCGTGGCGGCCAACTCGGCGAGTGCGCCCGGGGCGGCCGGCGGCGGCGTCTTGCCTTCGAAGCCGCGGCGAGTCAGGGTGACCAGGCGGCTGACGGTGTTGCCCAGATCGTTGGCTAAGTCGCTGTTGAAACGGTCGACGAAGCCCTCGTCCGAGAACGAGGCGTCCTGACCGAAGACCATCTGTCGCAAGAGGAAATAGCGCAGGCTGTCGGCCCCAAAGTCCTCAATCAGATGTTCGGGTTGCACCACGTTGCCGACCGACTTGGACATCTTGGTTTCGTCCTTGAGCCACCAGCCGTGGGCGTAGA
>QIHU01000320.1 GCA_003231035.1 Acidobacteriota bacterium | reverse complement strand
GCTCTAGCCGTCGTCCGCCACCTTGGCGACCCAGCGCTTCATGGTGCGCAAGCGACAGCCGAAGAGAACCTCACCGAAGCCGTGGTGCACCTGGGGCAGGATCTGCTCGCAGGAGCAACCGGCGGTGTCTTGCAAAGTGAACTCGGGCACCGGGTGGGGCCACCACCACGGCACGTAAGTGTCGAAGGTGGTGTCGCCGTCGGTGAGCGCGTAGCGTAGGAAACCGAGATGGAAGAGCGGCACGTGCTGCTCCGGTATCACGGTGTTGGGGCAGAGATCCTCGCAGGCGTCCGCCAGGCCGTCGCCGTCCGAGTCCAGTTGGTCGGGGTTAAAAATGTCGGGGCAGTTGTCGACATCGTCCGCCACCCCATCGCCGTCCCGGTCGCTCATCATGTAGAGCACCAGGCCGTCGTGGTCCGACGAGCGCAAGGCCGAGGCGGGCAGGGAGTCGAAACTGGCGGGCGTATCGGCGTTGCCGCGGCCGAACTCAACGCCGCGCACGAAGAGGTTGGCGCTGAGCCCGGTCAACGTGTGATCGAGCACTTGGGAGTTGCCGCCGAAGATGAAGGAGTACCGCTCCTCGGCCGGCAGGCTGAGCACCTGGTTGGTGAGGTCGGGGTCGACCTCGTCGGTGCCCGGTAGCAGCGCTTGGGTGGCGTCGGCTGGCTGGCCGATGACCTGGCCCATGACGTGGACCAAGCCGTCGGTGAACTGGAAGGCGTTGAAGTCGCCGGTGACGATCAACGGGGTTACCGGGTCACCGGTTTGCAGGGTTTGAATGAACTGCGAGAGGCGGGTTGCCTGCTCGTTGCGCTTGGCGCGGATGCGCCCGCCGTCCGAGCCGTCGATACCGCCGAGCGAACGCAGGTGGTTGACGATGACCACGAAGGGGAAGGGGGTACCGTTACCCAGGTACTGCCCCTCGAGGATCAAGGGCGGCCGGTCGTAGGTGAGGAAGGTGGTGCCCGCGAAGACGAAGGTTTCGGTTAAGCCGAACTGGGTGACCGCGTCGACCTGCACCGTGTCGCGGACCAAGTAGCCGACGTCGATGCCGCCGATGTCGTTGCCTTCGAGCAGGTGAGCGGTGTAGATCAGCGTCGGGTCGTCCGTCGCGATTCGTGCCGCCAGCTCGGCGAGCGCCGCTAGCTGATCGACCTCCTGGACCGCCACCACGTCGGGGGCGCCGAGTACCTCGCGAATCTGCACCGAGAGTTTCTCGATCGCCAGATCGTTGGCGCCCGGGTCTCCGGCATCGTCGAAGAGACGCAGGAGGTTCTGGGTCGCGACGGTGAACTCGCCCGCTTCCCTGGCGCGCACCGCCCGCGTCTGCGGGCTCCCGGTGACCACCAACTGGGTGGGCAGGATCTGGTAGTCGCCGAAGCTGAAGGAGAGGGGGCCGACGGCGAGATCGATCGCCCCGCCGGCCGGCACCGCCACCTCGGGCAAACCCAGCCCATCGGCGTTGATCTCGAAGACCTCGGGGTTGCCGTCCCACTCGGGTAGGCCGACGATTCCGGGGAACTCGATGCCCGGCTCGCGGAAACCACGGCCGAGGGCGGCGTCGGCCACCAAGGGGGTGTCCCCGAAGCGGTCGGTCGGGCCGCTGGCCACGCCACCGGTCACCTGCACCAACATGCCCTCGAAGCGTTCGAGGTCGTGCGGGTCCATCGGGGTGGTCGAAGGGGTGGTGGCGTCGAGGTCGATCGGCGCCGGTATCGGGTTGCCGGAGGAGTCGAAGGTGACCGTCAGGCCGATATTGGAGACCTCGGTCAAGTTGAAGAACTCGACGATGGTGCCCGCCACGTCCACCTGGTCGCCGACCGCCACGGTGGGGGCGGAACCGGTGAAGACGAAGAGGCCGTCCGAGGTGGCCGGGTCGCCGTCGGTGCGCGCCGCCGGAGTCTGAATGAAGAAGCCGTTGCCGGCCACCGCGGTCACCAGGTTGTCGTCGGTGATTATTTGAAGGTTCTCAAACGGGGAGGCGGAGCCGTTGCCCTGGATCTCCCAGATTTCGACCATCGCCGGCGGCACGATAACGCAGCCGCCAAAGTTAGTGCCGTCGATGAGGGTGCCCGGCGAGAAGACGGCGCCGCCCGAGCCGGCCGCCGTGGTGTGAGCGGTGAAGGGGCCGCCGATGTCCGGTGAGCGGGTGAGCGACTGGTTGTTGCCACCCTCGCTGCCATAGGACTCCGAGGCGACCACCGCCGCCAGATCGGTGGTGAGAGTGATGGTGTCGCCGCTGTTGTTGAGACCCAGCGTGCCGCTCGACGCGCCCTGGCTGACCGCGCCGCCGAACTGACCGACCGCCGCGCCGCCGAAGACGAGGGCGACACAGTCGGCCGGGATGATGGTGTTGGTGGGGAAGGTGTGACGCACGCCGAAGCCGTCGGCGATCTGGTCGACGCCGGTGGCGTTGTAGATCTCGACGAACTCGTCGTCCGAGGCGTCGCGCACTCCGTCGCCATTGGCGTCGCCACAGCCGGCCGGGAGGCCGAAGGTGGCACAGTTGCTGTCGGCGGCGGGGTCGGCGTGGATCTCATTGATGATCCAGCCGGTCGGGGCGGCGGCGTTGGGGGTGGGGGCGGAGGCGAGCGACCAGGTATTAGAGAGATCCTCCGAAGTCTCGTCGCTACCGCCGGCACCGTTGCCGCCGGCTTGAACCTCCGCTCCCTCGTTCAGGTCGTCGCGTTGGAACGACTCCCCGTTGGCGTGGGCGCCGGGGTCGACCACCTCTTGGGCGGCGATCGCGGTGTCGTTCAGGTAGACGGAAGCGGTGGCGTCGGCGTCCGGGCCGTCGACGGCGATACCGCTCTTGTCGACCGCCTCGGCCTTGTCGCCCCAAACGGCGTAGTCGACATCGGTCACCAGGTCGGAGGCGCCGTCCCAGAAGTAGAGGACGACCACTTCGCCGGAGTTCGACAGGCCACCTTGACCGTTGATCGAGCCGGCCAGTGCCTCGACCATGTCGGGTACCGCGTCGGCACCAACGCCGTCCTCGTAGAGCTCGTAGGTGGGGGCGACGCCGTAGGTGGCGAAGAAGTTGTCCGAGCCGTTGAGCGAGACCGTTTGATAGGCGCCGGCCGCGATCGAAGCCCCGGCGGGGAAGCGGGCGTGGAAGTCGGCGAAGGC
>QIHU01000375.1 GCA_003231035.1 Acidobacteriota bacterium | reverse complement strand
ACCCTTCTTGGGCCCTTGTGGATCCTTGATCTCCTCGACGTCATCATACCTAGCAAACCGATCCGAACACCACTCATAGACATTGCCTAGAGTGTCGTAGAGGCCCCAGGAGTTCGCCTTCTTCCGGGCCACCTGATGGGTGCCGGCTCGGTCATTGCGATACTCCACCTCCGGCCAGTCGCTGGTGTCCACGCCGCCCTCCAACTCGAAATCCTCACCGCTGTTGCCGCCATACCAAGCGATGGAGTTCAACACCGGAGCCTTTCTTTCCCCGAGAATCTCCAAATCGCCGACGTAGGTCGCTGTCTCCGTGCCAGCCCGGCAGCCATTCTCCCACTCCGCCTCGGTCGGCAAACGGACCTCTAACCCCTCAACGCGACGATTCAGCGCCGCGAGGAAAGCCTGGCAGTCCTCCCAACTCACCCGCTCCACCGGACGGTTTGGGGACTGAAATCTGCTGGGATTCTCACCCATCACCACCTCCCATAGGGCCTGAGTGCAGGCGGTGTCCGCGAGCCAATACCCACGGGTCAAAGTCACCAGGCGACAAGGACCTTCGTCACCCCAGCGACCGCCCTCGTTCTCAGGGGAGCCCATCCAGAAGCGGCCAGGAGGGATCCAGCGCAGACGCTGTTCGACGCCGCCGACCGCAAATGCGGCCCAAAGGCCGAAGTGGTCCCGGCCGATGGAATTCGCCCAACGGGGCATTTCGAGCCGGCGGAGCACCGCGGAGGTGTGATCGGTCTCCAGAATCAGCGTTGGGCCCCGTGGCAGGGGAACGGTGGCGGCCTCGGCAAGGGGGTGGGGTTCGGCGAGCGACGCACCCTGCTGGCGCCAGCCGAGGAGGCTGTTTGCCGAGTCGACTTCCACCACTGGGCTGCCGGGGGCCGTCTTGCTCAGAGGGGCAAACAGGCGCAGGCAGTCGCCAACTTGGCGCAGCTGCCACCGGCGTACCACACCACCGGTACCACCCCACCTCTCGGGGTGGACGCCGGCCGGCAAGGGCGGCTCGCCCTCCCCGTCCCAAGCGGCGGCCCAAGCTCTCCACAGATCGGAACCTAGCGCCGCATCGCCCCACACCGCCGCAGGTTGGCGATCCCGAATCGCGCCGCGGGTATAGCGGTTGAGGGCTCTTGCGACTTCGTGGTGAGGTTGGGTCGAACCGTCCAGAGTCTCAGCGATCCGGCGCCATAGGGTGCGCGACGCCGCGATCTCATCCTTGTGGAGGGTACCCGGCGGCAAGGCGGCCGCGGTATCGAGCGCCAAGACTTCCTCGAGCCAGATCTCCCGCGGCTGGCCGGCACGCCAGCTGCGCAGGGTCGCCACGACACCGCGCTTGAGGTCGTCGGGTAGCGCCGCGAATCGGCTCTGAAATTCCGGCCGGGCCTCGGCGGCAAGGCTGACCGTCTTCGAGAAACCGGCCCCCATTGCCGGATGATGCCAAAGGTCGGCTTCGGTGGCGGCATCCGCCTCGGTGGCGGCCAAGAGGCGGCGCACGGCACGCAGGAGGGCCGGTTCCACCCGCGTGGCAAAGGAGAGCAGGGTCAACAGGCGATCGCAACGGGCTTCCCGGGTCGATTCGTCCAGAACTTGCAACGACCGCGAGGTGCGTTGAGGCTGCTCCCACTCGATCGCACCCCACAACTTGGCGAGGCTGGGCTCCCAGCGGTTTCGCGGGCAGGGGACCAGCGCGTGGCACTGCACTCCCGAGCGCCGCAAGCGATGGGCCACGGTGCGCCAAACGTCGACCACCGACGGGCCGGCCAGGAAGCCCAGGTCGCTCAGCGCCAGAACCGGCTCTTCGGGGCGTACCTGGAGGTGGCGATAGCGGTATCGAGAGTCGCGCCACGGGAGGTCATACCCCTCGACTCGTCGCACTTCGTGCACGGTGGCCCGGCCAAGGTGGCGGCGAAGCTGGCGCAGCCACCGATCCTGATCGTCCCAAAAAGGGATTGAGCGAAGGCTGCGATCGACCAGCACGGTGATCCGTGGTGCCCAGGCCGGCAGTGGTTTGAAGGGAAGACGGCGGACCCCGCGCCCACGGCTCCACAGCTCGGCCAGCGCCTCGGCATCGACCACCCGGCTGGCCACCGTGGAGCGGAGCCTCTGGCGCAGCACCGGCCACAGCCGCGCCGCCGGAGCCAAGGAGGGCGGAAGCGGCGGTTCCCCCGGCTGTTGGCCCAACCCTGCGAAGCCGATCGGCCGAGAGGCGAGCACCGGTTCCGCGGTCGGCGCGGGCTCCCGGTAGTCGATCTCCTCCAAGCGCCAGAACGGAACCGGAGTGACCTCCAAGGGAGCCGTGGCTTCAACGTTTCCGGCCGCTGGCTCGGCCCGCTCGCCGCCGAGGTCGGACTCCTCATTCGAGCGCTCCGGCCGAGCTTCAAAGCCGAGGGCTCGTGCCGTCGCCAGGAGGCCCGCCTCGCCTCGATCGGCGTAGGCCCTCAGCAGGTCGGCCCGGCCGGTCGCACCCCGATGAAACACTATCTCGTGTCTCCAAGGCGCAG